>RFIR01000386.1 GCA_003695135.1 Alphaproteobacteria bacterium
ATGTGTATCGCGCGCGTGTAAAGTAATTAGAAAATAATTCCCCAATCAATATTTACCAAATAGGTGAAAATCAGGAACAAACTTCGCCGGCGCCGCATTACGCGGCGCCCAGGCGAAGCGACAGGGTCTGGCCAGCGGAGTTTCGCGGGGGTCTCAATCCAAAAACCGCTCGACCGCGGCAATGAATTCGCGCGACTTCTCGGCATGCAGCCAGTGGCCCGCGCCGGGAAGCGTCTCGATGGTCGCCGCGGGAAACAGGGCGCGGATGACCGCCTCGTGCTCGCGCCGGACATAGTCGGAATCTGCCCCGCGCAGGAACAGCGCCGGGCCGTCGAAGCGGCCCGGGATTTCCGGCCAGCCCACAAGCTCCGGCATGGCGCGGGCGAGCGCATCGAGATTGAGCGTCCAGCGCGGGCCGCCCTCGCCCAGATCGAGGCTTTGCAGCAGGAAGGCGCGCACCGCCGCGTCCGGGACCACCGCGGCCAGCCGCGCATCGGCCTCGGATCGCCGGGTGATGCCGCGCAGATCGAGCCCGCGCATGGCCTCGATCTGGTCGATATGGCTGTGGTTGTAGGCCACGGGCGCGATATCGGCCACGATCAGGCGGCGGACGAGCTCGGGGCGCGTGAGCGCCAGCACCATCGCCGCCTTGCCGCCCATGGAATGGCCCATCAGATCGGCGCGACCGCCCTTGGCCGCGATGACGCGCGCCAGATCGCCGGCCATCTCGGCATAGCTCTGGCCGGGGGCGTGAAAGCTCGCGCCGTGATTGCGCATGTCGAGCGCGACCACGCGCCGGTGGCGGCCCAGCGCACGGGCGATGGCCCGCCAGTTGCGGGCCGAGCCGAACAGCCCGTGGGCGATGACGAGCGGCGGCCCGTCGCCGGCGCCGAATTCCTGCCGCGCCAGCAGCGGGGCCTCAGCCACCCACCACCTCCGGCAGGCGGGTCGCCGGCGGGGTGTTGCGGCTGCGCGCGCTGCGCACCACACCGTCGATCACCGTCATGCCGACGCCCGGCAGGTTGCCCAGCCGGATGCTGGCGAGCATGTCGCCGCCCGGTGCATGCTGGGCGGTGTCGAGGAACACGAAGTCGGCCGCCCGCCCGGGCTCGATGATGCCGCAATCGAGCCCGCGCATGCGCGCGGTGTTGCCGGTGGCAAAGCAGAATGCGGTCTCGGCCGGGATGTCGCCGAGGCTCGACAGCATGGCGATCATGCGCAGGATGCCCAGGGGCTGCACGCCGGAGCCCGCCGGCGCGTCGGTGCCGAGGATCACCCGCTCGGGCTGGCCGAGCTCGAAGGCGGTGCGCATGGCCAGAAGCCCGGCGCGCTCGTTGCCGTTATGGACGATCTCGATGCCGCGCCGGCAGCTTTCGCACAGGCAGGTGATCTGCGCATCGGGCAGCGCGGTATGCCCGCCATTGATGTGCCCGATGATGTCGGCATCGGCCGCGAGCACCGTGTCGGCGTCGATCAGGCCCGAGCCGGGAATGGACGGCCCGCCGGTGTGGATGGTGGACTGGATGCCGTATTTGCGCGCCCATTTGACCATCTCGCCGGCGGTCTCGCCGGCCTTGACCGAGCCGAGCCCGACCTCGCCCAGAAGCGTCACGCCCGCCTCGGCGAGCTCCTTGAAATCGTGCTCCTCCATGCCCTGTTCGAGCACCGGGGCACCGGCATGGATCTTGACGCCGGAGGGGCGGAAATTCTCGTACCAGCGCTGCGAGGCGATGGCGAGCGCCTTGAGCCCGATGATGTCCTTGGGCCGGCCCGGCATGTGCACCTCGCCCGCCGAGATCATCGTCGTCACCCCGCCATGCAGGCAGGAATCGATCCAGTTCAGCTGCTGCTGGCGCGGGGTGTAGTCGCCGATCACCGGGTGGACGTGGCTGTCGATCAGCCCCGGCGCCAGCCATACGCCATTGGCGTCGATCACGGTAGTGGCATTGTCTGTGTCGAGTTCGGCCTCGCGGCCCACCGCGGCGATGCGGCCGTTCTCGGCGACGACGCAGTCGCGCTCCAGCACCGGCTCCTCCAGCCTGCCGGTCAGGATGGACCCGATATTGCGGATCACCAGTTTCGCGGGTTGTGACATGAGCGGTCCTCCCTGTTCCCGTCCTCTGCCCGGCGCTCAGAGCTTGTCGAGCAGGCTGTTCAGCCGCGCCAGCTCGCGCGGCGTCAGATTGGCGGCGGTCAGGCGCGAAATTCGGCGGGCGATGACGATCGCATCGCGGGCAAAGCGGGCGCCTTCGTCCGAAAGCGAGATCATTACCCGGCGCTGGTCGGTTTCGCTGGGCCGCAGGTTCACGAATCCCTTGGCGCGCAGCCGCTCCACCACCCCCTTGGTGGTGGCCGCGTCCATGCCGACCTCGCGGCCGAGATGATTCTGCGACAGCTCGCCCACCTCCGCCAGCTTCGCCAGCACCGCGAACTGGGTGGGCGTGACCTCCGGCATCTCGCGGGCGAAGATCTCCAGATGCTTCTGATTGGCAATGCGCAGCTTGAAGCCGATCTGCTCGGCCAGCCGGTAGCCGGTTTCTTCATCCGCGACCGTCGCGGGCTGGGGTATGGACAGGTCCTGCACGGGCCCCAGCCTAGGGGCGGGGCGGGCGGCGGGCAAGGGGGCGAAACGGCCCGTGCACGCATGGCCGCTGGCCGGCTTGCCGCCCTGATCCGCGGCCGCAGGGGATCCGGTAAACTCTCGCCAATAAATCCGTGAGCGTGTCGCATTTTTCCTTTGCTCCGTCGCCTGCAAGCCGCGCGCAACTTCCGCTGTGGCATAATGGGCAGCAGCGGCGGTTCACCGGCAGGGATGGTGGATCGCCGCTGCCGGTGCGAATGGGCCGAGGGCGATGGCTGAGGTTACGGTAGTCTACTGGCGCGACATTCCCGCCCAGGTCATCGTCGGCCGGGGGCGCAAGGGTGCCAAGCGTCAATTGGCCGAGCGTTTCGAGAAGGCCATCGACCGCTGCGCGATGCGGGTGGGCGCGGCCGGGACCGATGCCTATCTGGCCGAATGGCGCCGCGGCGAGCCCTATGAGGTTCCCGGCACGCCCGAGGAGGCGGCGGCGCGGGAGGCGGAGCGGCTGGAGGCGGCCTATGACCAGGACCGGCTGAAGGCGCTGATCGAGAATGATGGCCGGGACGCCACTGCCGGCGAACCGGCGGGGATAGAGACAACCGGCTCAACGGGTGGAGAGAGCTGATGGCGCGTATTCTGCAATTCGGCCGGCGTCGGGAAGCGGCGAGGGACAACGCGGCCGAGCTGGCCGCCCTTCTTCAGGGCTTCTCGATCGAGGTCATGCCGCGCACCGCGGCCAAGATCGACGATTTCCGCGCCATCCTGCCGGCCGGAACCCGGATCTATGTCGCCCATATCGACGGCACCACCGATGACGAGATGGTCGCCACCGCCGCCCGGTTGCGCCGCGAGGGCTTTGCGGTGATGCCGCATTTTCCTGCCCGCGTCATCGGCACCCGCGCCCGGCTCGAGGATCTGCTGCGCCGCTATGCCGAGGCGGGCGTCGATCAGGGGCTGGTGATCGCCGGCGGGATCGACAGGAGCCATGGCGAGTTCGAGAGCTCCATGCAGCTTCTGGAAACGGGGCTGTTCGACCGCTACGGCTTCCGCCGCCTGCACGTTGCCGGCCATCCCGAGGGCAATCGCGACATCGACCCCGATGGCAGCGACCGCGCGGTGATGGAGGCGCTGCGCTGGAAGGCGGCCTTCGCCGAGCGTACCGATGCCGAGATGGCCATCGCCACCCAGTTCTGCTTCGAGGCCGCGCCGGTGATCGCATGGGCCGACCGGCTGCGCGCCGAAGGCATCGAGCTGCCGATCCATATCGGCGTGGCGGGTCCTGCCAAGCTGCAGACGCTGATCAAGTTCGCCATGGCCTGCGGCGTCGGCCCCAGCTTGCGGGTGCTCACCCGCCGGGCGGCCGATGTGACCAAGCTGGTCCTGCCGTTTACCCCGCATGAGATCCTCGGCGAACTGGCCGCGCACAAGGCGGCCCATCCTGATTTCAACATCGAGGCCGTGCATTTCTTTCCGCTCGGTGGCATAAGGCCCACCGCGTCCTTCATCGATGAACATGGCCGGTCCGTCCCGGGCGCGGCCGCTGCCATCGCCTGATCCCGGGCGCAACCGAACGCAACCCCGCCCCGGCGCGACGCTCGCCGGGGCCTTGATCGTGAGCGAAGGATCCCGCGCGCCATGACCCGAACCGTTGTCGAATCGAAGACGAAGACCGTGACCATCGGCTTCGACGAGCCCTTTTGCGTGATCGGCGAACGGATCAACCCCACCGGGCGCAAGAAGCTCGCGGCCGAGCTGGAGGCGGGCGATTTCTCCACCGTGCAAAGGGATGCGCTGGAGCAGGTGGCCTGCGGGGCGGCAGTGCTCGATGTCAATGCCGGCGTGGTCTACAACTCCAACCCCGATCCCAACCAGACCGAACCGCCGCTGATGCGGGCGATGATCGAGCTGGTGCAGGGGCTGGTGGACGTGCCGCTGTGCATCGATTCCTCGGTGCCCGGTGCGCTGGAGGCGGGGCTGGAGACCGCACAGGGCCGGCCGCTGCTCAACTCGGTGACCGGCGAGGAGGAGCGGCTGGAGCGCGTCCTGCCGCTGGTCAAGAAATACAACGTGCCGGTGGTGGCGATCTCCAACGACGATACCGGCATCTCCGAGGACCCCGATGTCCGTTTCGCGGTGGCGAGGAAGATCGTCGAGCGCGCCGCCGATTTCGGCATTCCGGCCCATGACATCGTGGTCGACCCGCTGGTGATGCCGATCGGCGCCATGGCCACGGCCGGCCGGCAGGTCTTCGCGCTGGTGCGGCGCCTGCGCGAGGAGCTGGGCGTCAACACCACCTGCGGCGCCTCCAACATCTCCTTCGGCCTGCCCAACCGCCACGGCATCAACAACGCCTTCCTGCCGATGGCGATCGCTGCCGGCATGACCTCGGCGATCATGAACCCGGTACAGGCCGCGACCACCGACAGGAAGCTCGACGAACGCATCGCCGCTCTGGCCGCGCTGGGGGTGAGTGTGCCCGAGGGCGTCGACCGCGCAGCGCTGGCGCCGCTGATCGGCCTGCCGCCGATGCAGGCGAGCCCGTCGAAGGAAATGGAGGCGATCCGCGCCGCGAACCTGCTTGCCAACAACGACCCGCACGGCGCGGAATGGATCCGCTTCAACAAGCCGCCCGCCCCGGCCGGCGCCGAGGGCGGCAGACGGGAACGCCGGCGCCGCCGGGCGTGAGGAAAGCGGCCGCGGGGCCAGCTTTTCCACAGGCCTCCGGAGCGCCGAGCCCCCTTGGAAACCCGATCCCGGGCGCGGCGATCCGGGCTTCGTACCGCGCCTTCAACCCGGTCGCCGCCAAGGTACCGGGCGACGACCCGGCGCCCGAATTCGGTGCCATGACTGCGATGGCGTGCGGAGAAGGGCTTTGTTCCGCCGAACGCCTGCGGGTGGCCATTCAACCGGCCCGCCCTGACCGCCGGCAGGGGCATATTCCGGAGGGACCCGAAGGGCTCAGCTCAGCCCACCTCACCCGCCCTTCGGCCCCCAGCGGAAATTGGCCCGGTCCATCGGCCAGGGCTGGTCGTCGCGGCCGGGGATGCGGCGTTCGGCCTCGGGGATGATCTCGGCCAGCGGACGGACCTTGTCCATGTGCCCCCCCAGCGCCTCGTAGTCGGACAGCCGCATGGTGAACTCGATGGGCGCGACCAGCGCCGGGGTGGGCACGTAGCCGAAGGCGTTCGACGGCATCTGCGTGACATCGGCCATGATGGTGATGCCGCCGCCGGGCCAGACATAGGCCGGCGCGCCGCCGCAGCTGACATGGGTGAGCGCCGCGCGCACCGAGCGCGTGAGTCCCACCGGGTTTTCGGTGACGCCCGCGCGCAGCGAGCCGCCCGCGCCCCCCATGAACAGCACCGAGGTGAGCGCGGGCTCGCAGTTCTCGGCCACCCGTTCGACGGTGCGCAGCAGCGCCGCGGGGATCTCCGCCGGCTGCGGTTTCAGCGCCTCGTCGAGCAGGTAATAGCCCCATTGCTCGCCGGTGGTGGAGACCATCAGGAGCCGCAGCCCCGGCCAGGCGATCTTGGGGTTGAACGCGCCGAGGATGGTCAACGGATCCTCGATATCCGTCCCGCCCCAGCCGGTGCCGGCTTCGGCGACCTTGAAATAGCGCCCGGGCGTCGATTTCCGCCCCTTGATGCGGATGCCGGTAGGCGGGATGTCCAAGAGCCTTCCCGCCTGATGCTCCGACAACACGCCGGTGATGTGATCGTCGACCACCACCACCTCGTCGACCAGCGGCTGCCACTGGCGGGCGAACATGCCGATGGCCGCCGAGCCGCAGCCCACCCGCATGCGCTCCTCGGCATGGCCGTTGATGACGGGCGCGGCGCCGGCCTGCAGCACCACCTC
>RFIR01000387.1 GCA_003695135.1 Alphaproteobacteria bacterium
GAGGGGCGGATCGACCCCGGCCCGCCGCTGACAGGCGATGCCTATGAGGGCGACGGGTCCGATCACATCCCCACCACCCTGCGCGAGGCGACCGAAAGCTTGCGCGGCTCGCGGATGCTGCGCGCCGCCTTCGGCGACGCGGTGGTTGATCACTATGTCCGCATGGCCGAATGGGAGCAGGAGGCCTTCGACGCCGCGGTGACGGATTGGGAGATTGCGCGCGGATTCGAGCGGGCATAGTTAGTATGTTACTATTGAAATAGGTACTGTTGAATGCTATAAGAGGCTCCACATGAACCGAAGGGAGACGAGCATGTCTAAATACGAGCCTCTTGAAACTTTCCTGAAAAACAAGGGCTTGACCCGTATTCGCATGTCATTCGGGGAAATCGAGGCGTTGATTCACGACAAGCTGCCGCCTTCTGCCCGCAAGCACCGTGCCTGGTGGAGTAACAATCCAAGCAACAGTGTTATTACACATGCCTGGCTGGGTGCCGGCTACCGCACCGCCGAGGTGGATCTGGGCGGTGAGAAGGTAACTTTCGTGCGCAGCGAAAGGGCAACGGCAGCAACGCCGGCCCGGCCGGTCCGGCACCCCGTCTTCGGCTGCATGAAGGGAACGGTCACCATTCCCGAGGGCACCGATCTGACCGCGCCGGCCGATCCGGGCTGGGCCGATCTGGTCGAGGAGGTCTAGGCCGTGGCGCTGCTGCTCGATACCTGCGCCGTGGTCTGGGCCGGCAATGGCGACCGGCTTGCCGATGCCGCCATTGCCGCGATCAACGACGATCATGCGCGGGGCGAGGCCCTGCAGGTTTCCCCCATCACCGCCTGGGAGCTCGGCATGCTGGTCGCGCGCGGCCGGCTGCGGCTGGCACGCGGGGTCACATCCTGGTTCGCGACGTTCCTCGACCGCAGCACGGCGCGGCTGGCCGGGCTGACGCCCGCCACGCTTATCGCGTCGTCATTCCTGCCCGAGACCCCACCGCGCGATCCGGCCGACCGCATCATCATCGCGACGGCGCGCGAGGAAGGCATGACCATTCTCACCCGCGATCGCCGGATTCTCGACTACGCCGCCGAGGGCCATGTGCAGGCACTCGAATGCTGAAAAGAGGGAGGGGAAAATGCCCCGCACGCTGAAATGCATCTCGCCCATCGACGGGTCGGTCTATGCCGAACGCCCGGTGCTGTCGCCCGGGGATGCGGCCGCCGCCGTGGACCGCGCGCGCGCCGCGCAGCCCGGCTGGGCGGCGCGACCGCTGGAAGAACGCACCGCGCTGGTCCGGGCCGGGGTGGCGCGGCTGGGCGAGATGAATGACGAGGTGGTCATCGAGCTCGCCTGGCAGATGGGCCGGCCGGTGCGCTATGGCGGCGAGTTCCGCGGCGTCGACGAACGCGCCAGCTACATGGCCTCGATCGCCGAGACCGCGCTCAGCCCGATCATGCTGCAGGATGACGATGCCGCCCGGCGCATGATCCGGCGCGAGCCGCATGGCGTCGTCTTCATCATCGCGCCGTGGAACTATCCCTTCATGACCGCCATCAACGGCATCGTGCCGGCGCTGATCGCCGGCAATGCGGTGGTGCTCAAGCACGCCACCCAGACGCTTCTGGTCGGCGAGCGCATGGCGCGGGCCTTCCACGAGGCCGGCGTGCCGGAGGATGTGTTCCAGAACCTCGTGCTCGACCACGACACCACCGAGGGGCTGATCGCCGCCCGCGCCTTCAACTTCATCAACTTCACCGGCTCGGTCGGGGCCGGGCAGCGGATCGAGCGCGCCGCGGCGGGTACCTTTACCGGGCTGGGGCTGGAGCTGGGCGGCAAGGATCCGGGCTATGTGATGGAGGATGCCGATCTCGACGCCGCCGCCGACGGGCTGATGGACGGGGCGATCTTCAACTCCGGCCAGAGCTGCTGCGGCATCGAGCGCATCTATGTCCATGAAAGCCTCTTTGAGCCCTTCGTGGAAAAGGCCGTCGCCATCGCCCGCGCTGCAAGGCTGGGCAATCCGCTCGATCCCGAAACCACGCTGGGTCCGATGGCGAGCCCGCGCGGCGCCGAGACCGTGCGCCGGCATGTCGCCGAGGCGGTGGCTGCCGGCGCGGTGGCCCATGTCGAGCGCTTCGCGGCAGACGATGACGGCTGCTATGTCACCCCGCAGGTGCTGACCGGCGTGAACCACGACATGGCGGTGATGCGCGAGGAGACCTTCGGCCCCGTGGTCGGCATCATGCCGGTCTCCGGCGACGAGGAGGCGCTGAAGCTGATGAATGACAGCGAATTCGGGCTGACCGCCTCGCTGTGGACGCGAGACGTTGAGCGCGCCGACGCGCTGGGCGCGCGTATCGAAACCGGGACCGTGTTCATGAACCGCTGCGACTATCTCGATCCCGGCCTGTGCTGGACTGGCTGCAAGAATACCGGGCGCGGCGGGGCGCTGTCGGTGATCGGCTTTCACAACCTCACCCGCCCGAAATCCTATCATCTGCGGAGGCAGTGATGAACGCGCTTGTCGGAAACTGGTCCTACCCCACCGCGATCCGCTTCGGTGCGGGCCGCATTGCCGAGCTGGGCGAGGCCTGCGCCGCCGCCGGCATCACCCGGCCGCTGCTGGTCACCGATCGCGGGCTGGCCGACCTGCCGATCACCGCCCGGGCGCTGGAGGTGATGGAGGCCGCCGGCCTCGGCCGGGCAATGTTCTCGGATGTCGATCCCAACCCCAGCGACGTCAATCTGGAGGCCGGGCTCGCCGTCTATCGCGCCGGCGGGCATGACGGAGTCGTGGCCTTCGGCGGCGGCTCGGGGCTCGATCTGGGCAAGATGGTCGCCTTCATGTCCGGCCAGACCCGCCCCGTGTGGGATTTCGAGGATATCGGCGACTGGTGGACCCGCGCCGATCCCGACGGCATCGCCCCCATTGTCGCGGTGCCGACCACGGCCGGAACCGGATCGGAGGTCGGGCGCGCCTCGGTGATCACCAATTCCCAGGCGCATGTGAAGAAGATCATCTTTCACCCCAAGGTGCTGCCCAGCGTGGTGATCGCCGATCCAGAACTGACCGTCGGCATGCCGCCCGCCATCACCGCCGGCACCGGCATGGACGCCTTTGCCCATTGCCTCGAGGCCTATTCCTCGCCGCATTACCACCCGATGAGCCAGGGCATCGCGCTGGAGGGCATGCGGCTGGTGTGGGAGAACCTGCCGCGC
>RFIR01000056.1 GCA_003695135.1 Alphaproteobacteria bacterium
GCGGGCAGGATGGTGACCAGGAAGGACAGGCCCAGCGACAGCGCGGCCGACCACAGGATGTCGCCGGCCACCAGCTGCGATGGCAGCTTGCTGATGCCGTATTTCGCCGGGTCCCAGCCGCCGCCGGTCGCCCAGCTGACCAGATCGAAGATCGGGTCGATATAGATCGCGCAGAGGCTGCCCAGCACGATGCCGAACGCCGTGCCCGCCACCCCGACCAGAGCGCCGCAGATGAAGAAGATGCGCAGGATGGCGCCGCGGCTGAGCCCGATGCTGCGCAGGATGCCGATATCGCGCCCCTTGTTCTTGACCAGCATCACCAGCCCGGAGGTGATGTTGAGCGTGGCGATCAGCACGATGACCGACATGATGATCAGCATGCCGGTATCCTCCAGCTTCAGCGCCGCGAGAAAGCCGGCGCTGCCGTCCTTCCACGTCCAGGGCGAAAGCAGGGGCACCGCATCGGCGATCGCCTGCGTGACCGGTCCCGGCTCGCGCCGCGTGCCGACCGCGGAAGGATCGGCGACCATCACCTCGATCTCGCTGACCGTGCCGGCGTGGTTGAAGAATTTCTGCGCCTCGGCAAGGCCCATGTAGAGCCTTGTGGCGTCGGTATCGTAGCGGCCGGTCTCGAAGATGTAGCCGACCCGGTACTTGCCGATGCGCGGGGTGGTGCCGATCAGCGTCTTGGGACCGTCGGGCGAGATCAGGGTGATCGCATCGCCGACGAAGAGCCCAAGCTTGCGGGCCAGCCCGATGCCGATTGCCACGTCCCGGCCCAGCGTTTCGGGGTCGCCCTGCGCGCTTTCGGGGTGGATGATCAGCGGGATGGTGCGCAGATCCTCGGCCCGTTCGCCATAGACCTCGACCCCGGCATTGCGACGGTTGGCGCTGGCCATCACCTGCGCACGCACCAGCGGCGCGGCACGCGTCACTTCAGGAATGGCCTGCAACTCCTTGACGATACTGTCGTAATCGGCAATCGGCGCCGTGCGCCCGCCCTCGAAACGGTATAGCGCCACATGCGCATTCGCCCCCAGGATCCGCTCGGTAAAGGCGATGCGGAAGCCGGTGCGCACGGCGAGCGTCAGGATGAGCGCGGCCACGGCGAGGGTGATGCCGATCAGCGAGATCCAGGTCATCACGCTGACCCCGCCCTCGCGCCGGCGCGCACGCAGATAGCGCCAGGCGATCAGCCACTCATGCGGTGCGAAGAGTTTCACGTCCGCCGCGCGCGCCGGCGCCTTCTGCCCAGCCGCGACACCCCGCGCAGCACACCCGCGCCGAGGACGAAACCGCCGCCGGCGAAGACCAGCCCCTCGGGCGTCACCGGCAGGGCGGGGGCGAAATCCGACCACGCCGCGCGGGCGATCTCGCGATCGGCCGAACGCAGCATGGCCGCGATGCGGGTCAGCGCATTGCCCGTGCGCATCTGCGCCTGCGTCGCCGACAGCCGTTCGAGCCGGGCGAAGGTGGCGCGCATGTCGGCCTGCCGCGCGTCGAGGAAGGCGGTGCCCCGCATCTGGGCCAGCGCCTCTTCCCGGTCCAGCCCAGCCTTTCGCGCCGAGGCATCGAAATCGGCGACGATACGCGCGAGTTCATCGACCGCCCCGCCCAGCCGCTGCCGGTACTGCTGGGCGAATTCGGGGAACTGCGCGGTGACCAGCCCCGCAATCAGCCCCGCCATCAGGGTGAGCGTTCGGAGCATGGTCGCGGTTCCGCGGCAAAGATGCCGGCGACGCGGTCGATGGCGGCCTCGGCGCTCATCTCCTCGGCTTCGCCGGTCCGGCGGCTGGTCAGCTCGACCACGCCGCGGGCCAGACCGCGCGGGCCGACCGTGATGCGCCAGGGCAGGCCGATCAGGTCCATGGTGGCGAACTTGCCGCCCGCGCGCTCGTCGCGGTCGTCATAGAGGATGTCGAGCCCGCGCGCCTTCAGCCCGGCATAGAGCGTCTCGCAGGCGGCATCGGCCGCCGCATCGCCCTGGCGCAGATTGACGATACCGCACTGGAAGGGGGCGACCGCCTCGGGCCAGATGATGCCGTTCTCGTCATGGCTGGCCTCGATGATGGCGCCGACCAGCCGGCTGATGCCGATGCCGTGGCTGCCCATATGCACCGGCACCCGGTTGCCGTCGGCATCGGTGACCAGCGCACCCATCGGCTCGGAATATTTGGTGCCGAAATAGAAGATCTGGCCGACCTCGATGCCGCGGGCGCGACGCTGGCGTTCGGGCGGGACCTGGGCGGCAAATTCCGCCTCGTCATGGGTCTCGTCGGTACGGGCGTAAAGCGCAGTGAATTCCTCCATCACCGCCCGGCACTGGGCGTGATCGTCATAGTCGATGTCGCGCGCACCCAGCCTGATCTCGGTCACCGCGCTGTCATAGAACACCTCCGATTCACCGGTCTCGGCGAGCACGAGGAATTCATGGGTGTCCTCGCCGCCGATCGGGCCGGAATCGGCCCGCATCGGGATCGCCTGCAGCCCCATGCGCTCATAGGTACGCAGATAGCTGACCAGATGGCGGTTGTAGGCGTGCAGCGCATCCTCGCGCGTGAGGTCGAAATTGTAGCCGTCCTTCATGTAGAACTCGCGCCCGCGCATGACGCCGAAGCGGGGCCGGATCTCGTCGCGGAACTTCCACTGGATCTGATAGAGGGTCAGCGGCAGATCCTTGTAGCTCGAGACATGGGCGCGGAAGATGTCGGTGACCAGCTCCTCGGCGGTCGGCGTGTAGAGCAGATCGCGATCATGCCGGTCCTTGATGCGCAGCATCTCGGCGCCATAGGCGTCATAGCGGCCCGACTCGCGCCACAGATCGGCCGATTGCAGGGTAGGCATCAGGATCGGCAGATGGCCGGCGCGCTGCTGCTCCTCATGCACGATCGCCTCGATGCGCCGCAACACCTTGTAGCCCAGCGGCAGCCAGGAATAGATCCCGGCGCTGGCCTGCTTGATCATGCCCGCGCGCAGCATCAGCCGATGGCTGACGATCTGCGCCTCGGCAGGCGTTTCCTTGAGCACGGGCAGGAAGTAGCGGGTCAGCCGCATGCGGGCCTCCGGTTCATCGGTTCTGGGTCGTTCACAGGCGAATAGGCGATGCGGGGCGTCGGCGCAATGGCTGGCGCGCGGCGCGAATCAGGCCGGTCCCGGCGGCGAATCAGCGGCGTCGACAAGGCGGTCCCGGCCATGATGCAGCGCAATAGATCAATCCGGTTTATATTGCACCGCAGTACTGATCTTGCAAGCGCGAAGAAAACCGGCGCCAATCCCTTTCGCCGTCCTTGTACCGCGCGGAACACGGCAAGAACCGCCTTCGGAAGCGGCGAGGTGAGGCAATTTTCCTGCTGACGCCGGCGCGTGGCTGGACTAGGTTCGCGATGCAAACAAAAGACGGCTCAAGGACGGCTCAAGTCTGGGGAGGAAGCGGCTCGTGGCACGAGCCGCTTTTTTAATTTCAGGCCCCGGACATGCTTCGGCGCTCGACCTCACCGTCGCAGACCAGCTCCGGCGCCAACTGAATCACCCGCGCCAGCCCTGCCAGCCGCTTTTCGACCACCTCGCCCGCCAGATCGCGCATCCCCCCCTGCAGGACCAGCCGCAGCTTGCCGTCGACAATGTCGAGAAGCGCCTCTTCCAGCCCGTCGGTGGAGGCCGACAGCATCGCCCCCAGCCGCATGGCCCGGCCGAGCCTTTCGGCGTGTGCCTGCGCGGTCCTGTCCAGAAGCCCCAGAACCTCCGGCACCGGTCTTCCGCTGCGACTGCTGGAATAGCGGTAGTAGAGCGCCAGCCCGACGAACACCCGCCCCTTGTGGTCGATGCCGCCGCTCAGGGCGCGGATCATGGTCTCGAATCCCATCATCGGGCGAAAATCGGGATGGATGCGCCAGTTCACGTCATGAAGAAGGCAGGCCGCCAGCGCGAGCCGCCGTTCCCGCGGCGCGAAATCGTCCAGAACCGGCCGCAGCCAGTCGAACAGCGTCTGCCCGAAGCCGGGAAACCGGGCGCGGCTCGTCTCGGTGAACCGGCAGGCCTCGATCAGCGGGTCGCGGGCGCGGTCCTCGGGGCCGAGATGGTCCCACAGCACGCCCTCGCGCAGTCCGAAGATCGACAGGCTGACCCGAGCGGGCCTGAGCACCGCCAGCGCGCGGTGCAGCACCAGCGCATTGAGCGGCAGGTTCTCGGCGCGGCTGCGCGAGATGCGCGAGAGCGCCACCAGCTCGTCCGGCGTCTCGGCCGTGATCCGCAGCGCCTCCGCGGCCAGATCGTCCGGCGCCATGCGGTATTCATGCAGCACGCTCAGCGGGTAGCCATGGCGGGCCATGTGGACGCGGGCCAGCGCTCGCCAGGCACCGCCGACGAGAAAGAGTTCGGGAACCGGTCCCGGCACCCGCTCGGCTGCGGCTTCCAGCCGGTCGTCGATCCAGTCGGCCAGCGTGCGGCCCTTCAGCCCGGTGTCGCGCAGCGGGAACGGCCCCAGCGGCGTGGTCACCCCCGAGAGCACCCGGCCGCCGGCGATGCGGCCGAGTTCCATCGACACCCCGCCGATATCGGCCACCAGCCCTTCCGCCCCGGGCCGGCCCAGCAGCACGCCCTGCGCCGACAGCCGCGCTTCCTCGGCGCCGGTGGCAATGCGGATCCGGATGCCGGTCTCCTGCTCGATCTGCGCCACGAACTGACGGCCATCCTCGGCGTCGCGAACCGCGGCGGTCGCCACCGCTTCCAGCGCCGAGACATGCATGCGCACCGCCAGCTCGGCAAAGCGGCGCAGCGTGACGCGCGCACGCGCCACCCCGTCGGGATTGAGCCGCCCGGTCTCCGACACCCCGCGGCCGAGGCCGCACAGCACCTTCTCGTTGAAGAAATAGGCCGGGCTGCGGGCGATGCCGTCGAACACCACCAGCCGCACCGAGTTCGAACCGACATCGATGACCGCGATCCTCCGGCCGGCCTCTTCGGCGCTCTCGATGTCGCGCGGGGCGGCGAAGGACCGGATCCGCCCGAACAATGCGCTTTGTTCCGTCACGATCGATCCCGCCTGTCCTGCGCTGTTCCCACGCCTTGCATGGCAGGCCGCGCCGGTCAATGCGGTCTGCGACCGCGCCACGCCTTGACCGTGTCCCGGCCCGCCATCAGGGTGTGGCCTCCCACGCAGTGGAGGGTCGAATGCGCGCCGAACTGACCATCGATCTCGATGCGATTGCCGAAAACTGGCGCGCGCTGGACGCGCAGAGCACCGGCTGGACCGAAACCGGTGCGGTCGTGAAGGCCGACGCCTATGGGCTGGGGGCCGCGCGGGTGGCGCCTGCCCTCGCCCGGGCCGGGGCGAAGAGCTTCTTCGTCGCGCTGGCCGAGGAAGGTGCGGCTCTGCGCGAGGCGCTGGGATCCAGGCCGGAAATCTACATACTGGGCGGCTACATGCCGGGCGACCTTGAGATCGTGCGCGAACATGATCTGACCCCGGTCCTCAACAGTGCGGAACAGGTGCGCGGCTTTGCCGCCGATGCGCCGGGCACCGGCTGCGCGGTCCAGCTCGACAGCGGCATGAACCGGCTGGGGATCGAGGGGCTGGAGCTGCCGGCGCTGATGCTGGAGCTGAATGCGCTGCGCCCGAAGCTGGTCATCAGCCATCTTGCCTGCGCCGAGGAGCCCGCCCACCCGCTCAACGCCATGCAGCTCGGCGTGTTCCAGACACTGGCACTCGGTTTTCCCGGCATCCGCCGCAGCCTCGCGGCGACGGGGGGCATCCTGCTGGGCCCGGCCTGGCATTTCGAGCTGACCCGCCCCGGCATCGGCCTCTATGGCGGGCTGCCCTTCAATGAGGCACGTCCGGTGGTCGGGCTGTCGCTGCCGGTGATCCAGATCCGCGATGTCGCGCCGGGCGAGATCGTCGGCTATGGCGGTAGCTGGACCGCAACCCGCCCCTCGCGCATCGCCACCCTCTCGGCCGGTTATGCCGACGGGCTGATCCGGGCCATGGGCGGCAGGGCGCGGGTTTTCGCCGGCGATACGCCCTGCCCGCTGGCCGGACGGGTGTCGATGGACCTGCTGACCGTCGACGTGACCGATCTGGACGCGGTGCCGGAACGGCTGGAGGTCCTCGGGCCCCATCAGGGCATCGACGCGCTGGCCGAGGCGGCCGGCACCATCGGCCATGAGGTCCTCACCGCCCTTGGCAGCCGTTACGCCCGCGTCTACAAGGGCGGGGACAACTGAGGCCCGTGGAGGGCAGATGCCGGTTCTGACATTGCCGCTGGGGTTCCTGGCCGCCATCGGGCGGGCCTTTCTGGGCCTGCTGCAGGCGACCGGATCGCTGACGATCTTCGGCGCGCATGCGCTCATGCACGTCACGGTGCCGCCATTCTATCCCGGCGAGCTCATGCGCCAGCTGATGCGCATCGGCTATTTCAGCCTGCCGGTGGTGGGCATGACGGCGCTGTTTACCGGCGGTGCGCTGGCGCTGCAGATCTATGCCGGCGGCTCGCGCTTCAATGCCGAGGCTGTGGTGCCCTCGATCGTGGCGATCGGCATGGTGCGCGAGCTCGGCCCCGTGCTGTCGGGGCTGATGGTCGCCGGCCGGGTCGGCGCCAGCATCGCCGCCGAGCTCGGCTCGATGCGGGTGACCGAACAGATCGACGCGCTGGTCACCCTGTCCACCAACCCGATGAAATATCTGGTGGTTCCGCGTGTGGTCGCCGCCACGCTGGCCATGCCGGTGCTGACGGGAATCGGCGACACCATCGGCGTGATGGGCGGTTATCTGGTCGGCACCTCGCGGCTGGGGATCAACCCGTCGAACTACATCCAGAATACCGTCAATTATCTCACCGCGGGCGACATCACCTCCTCGCTGGTCAAGGGCGCGGTGTTCGGCTTCATCATCGCGCTGGTGGGCTGCTATCAGGGCTATCACTCGGCGCGCGGGGCGCAGGGCGTGGCGCAGGCGACCCGCAACGCGGTGGTGACGGGCTCGATCCTGATCCTCGCCGCCAACTACCTGCTCACCGAAGTGTTCTTCTCGGCATGAGCGCGCCGGCCGATCCGACGCCCAAGATCGCGCTGCATGCCGTCGCCAAGGCCTTCGGGCCGAAGGTGGTGCTGCGCGGCGTGGATCTGGAGGTTGCCCGCGGCGAGAGCCTGGTCATCATCGGCGGCTCGGGCACCGGCAAGTCGGTGACGCTCAAATGCATCATCGGGCTGGTCAGCCCCGACGGCGGCCGCATCGAGGTCGATGGCGCACCGCTCGACCGGCGCCGGCGCGAGGACTTCCTGCGCCATTTCGGCATGCTGTTTCAGGGCGGCGCGCTGTTCGACAGCCTGACCGTGTGGGAAAACGTCGCCTTCCGCTACCTGCGCGGGGCCGAGAAGCTGCCGCGGCGCAAGGCGCGCGATCTGGCGGTGGAAAAGCTGCGCCGGGTGGGGCTGACGGCGGATGTCGCCGACCAGTATCCCGCCGAGCTGTCGGGCGGCATGCAGAAGCGCGTGGGGCTTGCGCGGGCCATCGCCACCGATCCGTCGGTGATCTTCTTCGACGAGCCCACCACCGGGCTCGACCCGATCATGGCCGATGTGATCAACGATCTGATCCGCGAGATCGTGGTCGAGATGGGCGCGACCGCGATGACCATCACCCATGACATGACCAGCGTGCGCAAGATCGCCGACAAGGTCGCCATGCTGCATGACGGGATCATCCAGTGGACCGGACCGGTGGGCGAGATCGACACCACCGACAACCCCTACGTCCACCAGTTCGTCAATGGCCTGCCCGACGGGCCGATCGAATCGCTGCGGTGAGGCGTGGCGGCGAGGGGACGGTCTTTACCGGCGTGCGTGGGTGCTGCGAAAATCGGCACGTGCATTACCGATTGCCGGGAAACCCCACACGCCAGACCCGACCGGAGGCCTTGGGCGCCGCGAAATGCGGCGCCACATGCGCCCTTCTTGTTTTCACTGTTGATTGTAAAATATTAATTGCGAAGTTATTTTCCAGAGACCTCTGCAAAACTCAACCAGCCAGACCCGAGCGTTCTGCGCTGGCGCCACGAAATTGTGGCGCCGCTCATGTTGTGATTATTTTCACTGTTGATTAATAAATATTGATCGAGGAATTACTTTCACGATACCCCTGCGAAACTCAGGCGCGACGGGGCATCCCAGACGAGACGCGTTTTCTGACAATGTGTACTGCGCACGCGTAAAGTAATTAGAAAATAATTCCCCAATCAAAATTTACCAAATAGATGAAAACAAGGAACAAACTTCGCCGGCGCCGCATTTCGCGGCGCCCGAGAGGAACGGGGGGGTCTGGCCGACAGGGTTTTGCAGGGGTCTCTTCAATATATATTGCGCGCGCGCGATCATGATCCTCGCAAGACCTCATGTATTCTCGGCATCCGCCTGCATCCTGTTTCGCAAGGAGCTGTTCCAGAGCGTGTCGGCTTTGATCGCCCCCACCCGCACAGGCGGGTGCCTGCCCTGGCATTGGGGTGTCGGGCCCTCCTGCAGCGTCGCTGTAGGGTGCGCATTCATTGCGCACCCTCCGAGTGCGGGCTCGAAACCGTATGTGACGGCGCGCTATGAATGCGCGCCCTACAAAGGCGGCTCGCTTGAGTTGGGCTGCGAGAAAAGTCGGATCGAACACGCCACGCCCGGATCATTACACGCGCCCGCACCCCCGGTCCCCGCGACGTCCCGCGAACCGGGGCGCCGCCGGGAGAGCCTCGAAAAGGGCCGGCTATTTCCGGCCATCGCCTCGCGCGCCGGCCCGCACCTGCAGGGGCGCGGGCCGGCAGGAAAGATCAGCGCTTGGAGAACTGGAAGCTGCGCCGCGCCTTGCGCTTGCCGTATTTCTTGCGCTCCACCACCCGGCTGTCGCGGGTCAGGAACCCGGCCGCCTTGAGCGGCTTGCGCAGCGCCGGCTCGTAGAGCGACAGCGCCTTGGAGATGCCGTGCTTGACCGCGCCGGCCTGGCCGGACAGCCCGCCGCCCTTGACCGTGCACATCACGTCGAACTGCCCCGAGACATTGGCCACGGTGAAGGGCTGGCCGATGATCATCTGCAGCACCGGACGGGCGAAATAGACCGCAACGTCCTTGCCGTTGACGGTGATCTGCCCGCGGCCGGGCTTGACCCAGACCCGGGCCACCGCATCCTTGCGCTTGCCGGTGGCATAGGCACGGCCGAGCGCGTCGCGCACCGGCTCGCGCGCGACCTCGGTCTCCTCGGCCGCCGCCTCGGGCGCGGCCTCCTCGACCATCTCCTTCAGCGCGTCGAGCGAACGGATTTCCTCGGCCATGCTCAGGCCCTCCGCGTGTTCTTGGGGTTCATCGCCTTGACATCCAGCGTCTCGGGCTGCTGGGCCGCATGCGGATGCTCGTTGCCGGCATAGATCTTCAGATGACCCATCTGCCTGCGGCTGAGCGGCCCGCCCGGCATCATCCGCTCCACCGCCTTGCGCAGCACGCGGTCGGGAAAGCGGCCGGCCAGCAGCTCGCCGGCCTTCACCGACTTGATGCCGCCGGGATAGCCGGTGTGGCGGTAATAGGTCTTGTCGGCGCGCTTGTTGCCGGTCATCTGCACCTTCTCGCAATTGATGACGATGACATGATCGCCGTCATCCATGTGCGGGGTGTAGCCCGGCTTGTGCTTGCCGCGCAGGCGGTTGGCGATGATGCTGGCCAGCCGGCCCAGAACCACGCCCTCGGCGTCGATCAGGATCCATTTCTTCTCGATGTCGCCCTGCCGGGCGGAGTAGGTCTTCATGATCCGGGCTCCGGAAACTGCAACGGGGTGGGCACGCATGGCCCCGATTGATGTCGCGCGGTGTATGTTATGGTGCCGCCGTCATGTCAATGGGATTTCCGCCGATTTCAGCACGTAATTTCAGTGGGTTGATACAGGGGTATCATGATACCTCAGTATCCGCGCCCGCCGGCGGGAACTTCGCGGCGCCGGCTGCGGGCAAATGTCGCGATTTGCGGCGATCCCGTGCTTGCCATCGCGAAGCCGAAGCCCTATGTGCGGCCCCTCATCAGGGTCACCGATCCCAACCCCGGGTCGCGGGGGGGCGCTAAGGGACCGCTGGGATTTCATCTGCTGGTAGGGGAGGCGCAGCCGTGTCGCAGGCACACCTCTTTCGACTGGGGATGGACCTGGAGACAGGCGCCACCCGTGACAGCGCGCAGGAGCGCGCGCATCTCGCCCTGGTCGAGGGCGAAACCGAACAGGCCGGAACCGGCGTGCTCGACGCCGAGCGGCAGGATCATTTCATCCGCCGCGACGGCAAGGTCTTTGCCGGCACCCATCTGATCATCGAGGTGATCGGCGGCGCGCATCTCGACAGCGAGGCGCGGATTCGGGCGGCATTTCGCGAATGCGTGGCCGAATGCGGCGCCACGCTCCTGCACATCCACACCCACAAGTTCACCCCGCAGGGCGTGAGCGGGGTCGCGGTGCTGGCCGAAAGCCACATCTCGGTGCACACCTGGCCCGAGATCGGCTATGGCGCCTTCGATGTGTTCATGTGCGGCGATGCGCGCCCCTGGCGGGCGGTGGCGGTGCTGCGCCGCGCCTTCAGCGCCGAGGAAGTGCGGGTGCGCGAGATCCTGCGCGGCGAGGGGCTGGTGGAGACGGCGCGGTGAGCGCGGCGTGGTCGACCGAGACCCTGCATCCCGAATACCGCCAGCAGCTGCGCATAGACCGGCTGATCTATGACAGCCAGACCGCGCATCAGCGCATTCGCATCTTCGAGAACGCCCGCTTCGGCCGGGTGATGACGCTCGACGATGTGGTGCAGGTCACCGAGGGCGACGAGTTCATCTATCACGAGATGATGGCCCATGTGCCGATCCTCGCCCATGGCGCGGCGCGGCGGGTGCTGATCATCGGCGGCGGCGATGGCGGCATGGCGCGCGAGGTGCTGCGCCATCGCGGCATCGAAAGCTGCACCATGGTCGAGATCGACCGCGGCGTGGTCGATCTGTGCCGGACGCATCTGCCGGGCATCAGCCGGGGCGCATTCGACGATCCGCGGCTCGATCTGGTGATCGCCGACGGCGCGGAATTCGTGAAGACCACCGACCGACGCTTCGACGTGATCATCATCGATTCGACCGATCCCATCGGGCCGGGCGAGGTGCTGTTCACCGACAGCTTCTACGGCCATGCCCGGCGCTGCCTCGCCGGGGGCGGCGTGCTGGTCACCCAGAACGGGGTGCCGTTCCTGCAGCCCGACGAGCTTGCCGCGACCATGCGCGCCTTCCGCACGCTCTTCGCCGATGCCGCATGCTATCTCGCCACCGTGCCCAGCTATGCCGGCGGGCCGATGGCGTTCGGCTGGGGCACCGATGGCGCGGTGCGCGGGGTGACGCCGGAGATCCTTGAAAGGCGGTTCGGCGAATCGGGGCTGGAGACGCGCTACTACACGCCCGGGACCCATCTGGCCGCTTTCGCACTGCCGGGATACATTGACGCGGTTGCACAAGGGGACGCGTTTTCCGCTTGATCTGGCAGGAGAGGCATCAAACATTTGTGAGAGCGAGGCATCGGCCCGGGGAGAGACGGCGTGGGGGAAACCACAAATCTGGCGGAGTTGAGATTTTCGCATGATCGCTGCGTCGACTGCCCGATTCGCAACCGCGCCGTGTGCAGCTACAGCTCGCCCCGCCAGCTCGCCGAGCTCGATGCCGCCAAGTTCTATCGCGACTATGAGCCTGGGCAGGAGATCATCGGCGAGGGCGAGCCATGCGATGCCGTGGGTTCGGTCGTCGAAGGTGTGGTCGCGCTGCATCGCACGATGGAGGATGGCCGCCGCCAGACGGTCGGGCTGCTGTTCCCTTCCGATTTCGTCGGCCGCCCGCTGCGGACGGTGGCCCCCTATGACGCCATCGCCCTGACGCCGGTGCGCATGTGCCTGTTCCACCGCAAGCGGTTCGAGGAAATCCTCCAACACAACCCGTCGCTCGAACGCCGTCTGCTGGAGATGACGCTCGACGAGCTCGACGCGGCGCGCGACTGGATGGTGCTGCTCGGCCGCAAGACCGCCATCGAGAAGCTGGCCAGCTTCCTTCTGATCCTCGCCCATCGCACGGCAACCCTCGACAATCAGCCCTTCGATGACGGCATCGCGATCACCCTGCCGCTGACGCGCGAGGCGATCGCGGAGTATCTGGGCCTGACCATCGAGACCGTCAGCCGCCAGTTCGGCGTGCTCAAGCGAAATGGCGTGATCTCGCTGCCCGATCCCCGCATCACCGTGATCGAGGATCTGCGCGCATTGTTCTATCTGGCCGGCGAGGATCCCGATCAGGAATTCGAGCCGCGGCCGTTCCGCCCCGCCGCCAACGCCTGAAACAGCGATCGCCCGCAAGGAATCGCGTCCCGCTCTTCGGGCCGTCCGACATCCTTCGCGCAGCCGTCACCCGTTCCCGCCGGCGCCTAGGCTGCTCGGGTTTTGCCGAAATTCCAATGCCTTGTGTCAGGCCGCTCCCGGTCTGCGACAATCTTGCGCCTGTGTCATCCCGCACAGTTGATTCAGATCAAGGATAACAGGCAAGGACGCCGTCAGGTGAAACCGTCACAACATGCGGGGGATACCGTGAGTACTGCAATTCAGCTCGTCCTGTACGGGGCGATCGCGCTGATTGCCGCGATCGCTGCGAGCTACGGGCATGATCTCGCCTATCAGGTCAACGCGGTGATCGTGGTCATCGCCGCCGGCCTCGCCTTCATCTGGACGATGCGCCGTGCGCCGGCCGGCACCGGCGCGCCCGAATCCGGCTACATGGACGATGTGATCCGGGCCGGCGTCATCGCCACCACCTTCTGGGGCGTGGTCGGCTTTCTGGCAGGCACCTACATCGCCTTCGACCTTGCCTTCCCGGCGCTCAATCTCGAGCTGCCCTGGACCTCGTTCGGGCGTCTGCGGCCGCTGCATACATCGGCGGTGATCTTCGCCTTCGGCGGCAATGCGCTGATCTGCACCTCTTTCTATGTGGTCCAGCGCACCTCGGCTGCGCGGCTGTGGGGCGGAAACCTGGCCTGGTTCGTGTTCTGGGGCTATCAGCTCGTCATCGTGCTCGCGGCCACCGGCTATGTCTTCGGCGCCACGCAGGCGCGCGAATATGCCGAGCCGACCTGGTATGTCGATATCTGGCTGACCATCGTCTGGGTTGCCTATCTGGCGGTCTTCGTCGGCACGCTGGTCAAGCGGCGCGAGCCGCACATCTATGTGGCGAACTGGTTCTTCCTCAGCTTCATCATCACCATCGCCATGCTGCATGTGGTCAACAACCTGGCGATCCCGGTCTCGATCCTCGGCAGCCAGTCCTACAGCGCCTTTGCCGGCGTTCAGGATGCGCTGGTGCAGTGGTGGTACGGGCACAATGCGGTGGGCTTCTTCCTGACCGCGGGTTTTCTGGGCATGATGTACTACTTCGTGCCCAAGCAGGCCGAACGGCCGGTCTATTCCTACAAGCTGTCGATCATCCACTTCTGGGCGCTGATCTTCCTCTACATCTGGGCCGGACCGCACCACCTGCACTACACCGCCCTGCCCGACTGGGCGCAGGTGCTGGGCATGGTGTTCTCGGTCATGTTGTGGATGCCCAGCTGGGGCGGCATGATCAACGGGCTGATGACGCTGCAGGGCGCCTGGGACAAGCTGCGCACCGACCCGATCATCCGCATGATGGTGGTCTCGGTCGCCTTCTACGGCATGTCGACCTTCGAGGGTCCGATGATGTCGATCCGCGCGGTCAACTCGCTGTCGCACTATACCGACTGGACCATCGGCCATGTGCATTCCGGCGCGCTGGGCTGGAACGGCATGGTCACCTTCGGCGCGCTCTACTTCCTGGTGCCGCGTCTGTGGGGTACCAAGCGGCTGTACTCGCTGACGCTGGTCTCCTGGCACTTCTGGCTGGCGACCATCGGCATCGTGCTCTACGCCGCCTCGATGTGGGTCACCGGCATCATGGAAGGGCTGATGTGGCGCGAGGTCGACCAGCTCGGCTTCCTGGTCAACAGCTTCGCCGACACCGTGGCCGCAAAGCTGCCGATGTACATCGTGCGCGGCACCGGCGGGGTGCTCTATCTGACCGGGGCGCTGATCATGGTCTACAACCTCTGGCAGACCACCAGGGGCCGCATCCGTGGCAGCGAGGACGCCACGGTCGGTGCCGTCCAGGCCGCGTGAGGAGGGCAGAAAATGGCAACCGAGACCCAATCCGGCGCCACCCGCCGTTTTCTGGCGCGGCACAAGAGTTTGGAGAAGAACGTCACGCTGCTGATGATCTTCGCCTTCCTGGTGGTCACCATCGGCGGCATCGTCGAGATCGCGCCCCTCTTCTATCTTCAGAACACAATCGAGAAGGTCGAGGGCATGCGTCCCTACTCGCCGCTGGAGCTGGCCGGCCGGCAGATCTACATTCGTGAGGGCTGCTATGTCTGCCACAGCCAGATGATCCGGCCGCTGCGCGACGAGGTGGAACGCTACGGCCATTACAGCCTAGCGGCCGAATCGATGTATGATCATCCCTTCCAGTGGGGATCCAAGCGCACCGGGCCGGATCTGGCCCGGGTGGGCGGGCGCTATTCGGACGAGTGGCATGTCGATCACATGCGCAATCCGCGTGACCTGGTGCCCGAAAGCGTGATGCCGGCCTATCCGTGGCTCGAGCGGACCCCCCTCGACTACCGCTTCATCGCCGATCACCTGCGCACCAACCGCATGGTGGGTGTGCCCTATACCGACGAGATGATCGCGAACGCCGAAGCCGATCTGAAGGCGCAGATCGACCCCGACGGCGACGGGGTGGACGACCTGCTGGCGCGCTATCCCAAGGCGCAGGTGCGCAATTTCGACGGACAGCCGGGGATCAGCGAGCTCGATGCGCTGATTGCCTATCTGCAGATGCTGGGCACGCTGGTGGATTTCTCCACCTATGACGCCGCGGCCAATGCGCGCTGAGGAGGGAGCAATGGACACCTACACCCTGCTCAGGGAGTTCGCCGACAGCTGGATGCTGCTGTCCATGGTGGTGATCTTTGTTGGCATCGCGCTTTATACCTTCAGGCCGGGTTCGCGCCGCCTGCATGAGGACATCGCCAACATTCCGCTGCGTAACGACACCCTGCCCGGCGATGCGGCCCGGACCGCACCCTGCGCCGAGGCCGGCGAGAAGGAGACCCGCCATGGCTGAACCGGGAAAGGACACGGTTGAGCGTGACGACAAGACCGGCACCGAAACGACCGGCCATGTCTGGGACGGCATCCGGGAACTCGACACCCCCCTGCCGCGCTGGTGGCTGTGGACCTTCTATGCCACCATCATCTGGGCGCTGATCTATACCATCGCCTATCCGGCCTGGCCGATGATCACGCGGGCGACCTCCGGTGTCCTGGGCTATTCCAGCCGGATGGAGCTGGAGGAAAAACTCGCCGAGGCCGAGGCGGCGATCAAGCCGATCGAGGAAAAGATCGCCGCGGCGAGTTTCGATGAGATCAAAGCCGATGAGAGCCTCAGCCGCTTTGCCAAGGCCGGCGGCGCGGCGATCTTCCGTACCTATTGCGCGCAATGCCACGGCACCGGTGCTGCCGGCACGCTGGGCCACTATCCCAACCTGCGCGACGATGACTGGCTGTGGGGCGGCACGCCGGAGGCGATCGAGACCACGATCACCCACGGCATTCGCTGGGCCGGGGACGAGGAGACGCGGTCCAACGACATGCCGGCCTTCGGCGACGACGAGATCCTGAGCCCGGCCGAGATCA
>RFIR01000388.1 GCA_003695135.1 Alphaproteobacteria bacterium
CCCCGCCCGCGCGCATGGGCGCCGCGAAATGCGGCGCCATATGCGTTTTTCCCGCCTTACAGAGACCCCCGCAAAACTCCGGCGCCAGGGGGCATGCAGTGCAGGACAGGTTCTCTGCCAATGTGTACTGCGCGCGCGTAAAGTAATTAGAAAATAATTTCCCAATCAATATTTACCAAACAGGTGAAAATCAGGAACAAACTTCGCCGGCGCCGCATTTCGCGGCGCCCGGATGCCCCGACAGGGTTCGGCCGGTCGGGTCCTGCAGGGGTCTCTCGAAACCGTCCCGCGCCCGCGCCGCTTCTGCCCCCGGCCTCAGCCCCAGGGCTTCAGCACCAGCCCGCGGATGCGCCGCAGCACCCGGCGGCGGGCGAGATAGGCCCCGCCGCGCCCGGCCAGATGCGCGCGCCAGCGGGCGGGATCGGTGAAGTAGAACATCTCCAGCCGCGGCAGGTCGTGAAGATCGTCCTGCGCGCCGGCCTGGCCGAGCCGCGTGGAACAGGAGGTGGCGTAATGCCGGGCCACCGCCGCGCGCACCGCCGGCCCGGCGCTGCCATAGGGCGGCGCGAAATGGGCCGGCGGCTTGCCGGTGCGGGCGGCGATCTCGTCCCGGCAGCCGGCGAGTTCGGCCTCCAGCGCCTGCGGCGCCAGCGCATCGAGATCGGGGTGGCTGACGCTGTGGCCGCCGAAATCCACCCCCTCGCGGGCAAGCGCGGCGATCTCGTCCCAGCCCATTAGCGGGCGCGGCGGCGAGGCGATGCCGCGCCAGCCCTCCACCCCGCCGATGAAGCCGGTGGGCAGGTAGACGGTGACCGGCCAGCCGCGGCGGGCGATCTCGGGCCAGGCGGTGGCGGCGAAATCGGCAAAGCCGTCATCGAAGGTCAGGATCAGGGCGCGTTCGGGCAGGGCCGGGCCGCCCTGGCGGGCGGCGGCCAGCGCATCGAGCCCGATCACCGGCAGGCCGGATGCCTCGATCGCCTCCATCTGGGCGCGGAAGATCTCGGGCGCGATCGAGGTCGGCCCGCCGGCGCGGGAGATCGAATGATACATCAGGATGTCGATGCGGCTCATCGGCGGTGCGGTTCCCCTGCCGCTGCGACAGAGCCGATGCCGGGGCGCATGAAGCCTGCAGCATTCGCCCCGCCCGTGGCGCGCGAGCTGCCACGGGCATGCGCCCGCCCGCCCCCAGGCGGGCGCATTCGCGCCCACCCGGGCGGCCGCATGCCCTTGCGTGGGGTGTGAAAGCGAACCCCGAAGAGCGCGACACGCCCCGGGGCGCCGACCGGGACCATGCGGCCCCCATATGCAACCCGGATCCGGATGGGGAGCTGCCGTCGCCACCCGCCTCGCCCGGGCCATGGCCCGGGCGGCGCCCGACCCTCCCCCCGGGAGGGCGCATGGCAACGCCGGTCACGGGCCCGACCGGCAGGCATGTCCGCGATGTCATCGCCACCGGGCCGTCTCGCAGCGCCCTCCCAGGGTCGGGCACCGCCCTTGCCGGCCGTCCCGGCCTGCGGGAACGAGAGGCCGGATGCCGGACCCGGTCCGCTAGTCCTCCACCACATGGCTCTCGAATTCCCTGCGGTAGCCGGCCCATTTGCCCGCATCGAAGCCGCCCTGCGCATCGAGGCAGTCGGCCGCGCCATAGGCCATGGCGAAGGCGTGATGGGTGTTGTCATGCGCGAAAAGCCCCTGCCGGCCGAAGGTCATGAGCCCCTCCAACCCCGACAGCCAGTCGTCCATCACCGAAAAATGGCGCTGGAAATCGAGATCATAGACCGGATAGGCGTGGGTGAGCCTTCGCGTCTCGGTGCCGAGCACCGCGCAGGTGACCGGCAGCCCCATCGCCTCCAGCCAGCCGACATAGGCCTCGCCCAGCTCCGCATCCGACATCTGCCACCAGCGATCGCCGGGATCGGCGGGAAGCTCGGCGCAAAGCACGGTGCGGCCTGCCGGCTCGCGGCTGGCCGAGTAGTTCTTGGGCTCGGACATGCGGCTGATCGGCACCGAAAGCTCGGGGAAATAATGCGCGTCATATTCGGTGAAGCGGTCGGTCTTCAACACCAGATAGATCAGGATCATGCCGCGCGAGCGCAGCGCCTTCGCCGCCGCCTGCACGGGGGCGGGCGCGGCATCGCCGGTCAGCCGGACCAGGGTCGAGATCGGGATGGTGGACAGGATCCGGTCGGCGACGACGCGCTCGCGCCCGGCTTCGGTTTCCACCGCCACCGCCGCCGCGCGGCCGCCCTCGATCTCGATCCCGGCCACCTGCGCGCCATAGTGGAATTCCGCCCCCTGCGCCGCCGCCCGCTCGGCCATGGTGGTGATGATCTGGCCGAAACCCTTCTTCGGGTAATAGAACCGCCCGGCGGTGGGCGAACGCAGCCCGGGCAGCTGGCGGATCATCTTGGCCAGAATCCTGCCCACCGAGGAGCCCGAGACCCGCCGCTCGGCCAGCGTTACCGCCAGTTCCTCCGGCGCCAGCCCCCACAGCTTGCGCACGTAAGGAAAGTAGAAGTTGCGCGCAATCGTCGGGCCCAGCCCCGCCTCCAGCACGCTGGCGAAGGTGGCCGGCCCCTCCGGCGCCTTGCGGAACCTCTTCACCACCGCATCGAGCATCAGCGATGCGGCAAAGGGCTTGGGCAGGTTGATCAGCGCATCCACGGGTTTCAGCGGGAAATGGATCCAGCGCCCGCCCAGCCGGATGCGGCCATGGCGCGGGCGCAGCAGAAGGTCCTCGCCCAGAAGCGCCTTGACGTCCGCAAGCACCGCCGGCTCGGCCACCGGATGAAAGCGGTGCGAGCCGTAGTCGCAGATCACGCCGGCGACGGGAAAGCTCGACGAATTGCCCCCCGGCCCGGCCGCGCGCTCGAAGACCGAGACGCGAAAGCCGCGCGCGCCGAGCTTGTAGGCCGCGGCCACGCCCGCGGGCCCGGCGCCGAGAATGGCGATATGCGGGGCCGCCCCGCTGTCGGCCGCGCTCATGGTCTGAGATGCAGGCGCGAGATCATGTCGGCGATCAGCCCCAGCGACCACAAGAGAAGCGCGGTCAGGAAGCCGAACACCGTGGTGGCGGACAGGTTCACATAGGTGATGTCGATGACGAGCTTGATCAGCCCCACCATGAAGAAGGCAAAGCCCGCCTGGAGGAAGAGGCGAAGCGGGTTGAAC
>RFIR01000001.1 GCA_003695135.1 Alphaproteobacteria bacterium
ATCGACTGCGCCACCCCGGTCCCGCGCGCGCGTTTCGTCACGAACATGCGCTTGAGCTCGCCATAGCCGTCGAGCGGCGCCACCCCGCCGCAGCCCACCGGCCGGGCCTCGCGGCGGGCGAGCAGGAAATGCACGCCGGCCTCCACCAGTTCCTGCGGCGAGAAGGCGAAGCAGACCTCGGGCGGGTAGAGCGCGGCGAGCTCCGCCTCGCTTTCCCCGATCATCTGCAGCGCATCGGGGTGCAGCGGGTGGATGGGGCCGACTTCGAGACCGCCCTTCATCGCAGCGCGGCGGCGATCGCCTCGCGGTCGAGCCCGGCCTGCCCGATCACCACCAGCCTTGTCTCGCGCGGCTCGCCCGGGGCCAACGGGCGGTCGAAATAGCTTTCCACCCGCGGGCCGACGGCCTGGATCGCCAGCCGCATCGGCTTGCCGGAAACGGCGGCGAATCCCTTCAGCCGCAGGATGTCATGGGCGCGGATCGTCTCGGCCAGCCGCGCGGTGAATTCCGAGGGGTCAGAAAGTTCGGGGCACGAAACCACGAAGCTGTCGAACTCGTCATGGCCATGCTCGTGTTCGCCGTCCTCCGCGCCGTCATGGTGATGGTGGTGGATTTCCGCACGCGCGGCGACATCATCCTCGGCCGCCGCCGCCCGGCCCAGCAGCACATCGACCGGCAGCCGGCCATGCGCGGCGCGCAGCACCTGAACGCCGGGACGGGCCCGCGCCGTCAGCCCGCCGGTCAGATCGGCAGCGCGGTCCTCGCGCAGCAGATCGGTCTTGTTGACGACGATCATGTCGGCCGAGGCGAGCTGGTCCTCGAACAGCTCGGCCAGCGGGCTGTCATGATCGAGACCGTCATCGGCGGCGCGCTGTGCCGCGACCGCGGCCTCGTCATGGGCAAACCGCCCCTCGGCCAGCGCCGCGCCATCGACCACCGCCACCACCCCGTCCACCGTCACCCGGTTGCGGATCGCCGGCCAGCCGAAGGCGCGCAGGAGCGGTTGCGGCAGGGCAAGGCCGGAGGTCTCGATCACGATGTGATCGGGCGGGTCGCGCCGCGCCAGAAGCGATTCCATGGTGGGGATGAAATCCTCGGCCACCGTGCAGCAGATGCAGCCATTGGCCAGCTCGACGATGTCCTCCTCGGCGCAGGCGGCATCGCCGCAGCCCTTCAGGATCTCGCCATCGACGCCGAGATCGCCGAATTCGTTGATGATCAGCGCGATGCGCCGGCCATTGGCGTTGGCCAGCATGTTGCGGATCAGCGTGGTCTTGCCCGCACCCAGAAAGCCGGTGACGACCGTGGCGGGGATCTTCGGCTGCATGCGGCTCTCCCTCGATGCCATGACGGCGCCGTCAGACCGGCGCCGGGCGCGGCGCGGCCGGCTGGCGGGACAGCAGATATCCCGCCGTCAGCCCCAGCACCGCCCAGCCGACGGCGCCGACCCCGAGGCTGCGCGCGGCAAACAGCGCGGCAAGCTCGGGCGGGACCACCCCGGCATAGGCTGCCGGATGCGGGGCTCCGATGAGATGCGGCAGGGCGATCAGCACCAGGCCGCCAAGGCGAAGGGCGACGCCCTGCCCGATGAGCGCCAGCCCAAGGCCGGCAGCGGTGGCGAGCGCGGCGGCAAGCCACCAGATCTGGCGCTCGACGAGCGGCGCGGCGCCCGAGCCGGGCAGTTCGGGGGCGAGGCCGAGCGCGGGGGCAAATTGCAGCGCGGCAAAGCCGGCGAGACCCCAGGCGAGCCCGCGCATCCCGCCGGTCGCGATGCCGGCGCGATTGGCCAGCGCGAGGGCGGCAACCAGCAGCAGCCCGAAGCCGGACCAGCTCACGATGCCGGACAGCAGCGTGCCAAGCGACCGGGGCATGCCCCACAGCCGACCACCACCCGCATCCGCGTCGTGCTCATGCTGATGCAGGTGCGTGTGTGTATGCTCTGCCTCGGCAGCGGTGTCTTCATGCGCCGGGGGCGGCGCGGCGAAATGCGCGATCTCGCCGCTTTCATAACGTTCCGCCTCAACGATCAGAGGCACGACCAGAACGAGTTGCAGCGCGGTTGCCAGCAGCCCCGCCGCAACGCCAGCGAACAGCCCGCTGGCCAGAATGTGCCGGATCATCTCAGTGGCAGGGAAAGCCGGTGGCGTGGCGGGTGTCGTGCGCAGTGTCGTGCAGCACAGCCGAGTTGGCGAAGCCGGCGAAATAGATCAGCACCACCCCGGTCAGCGCGGCGACGAGAATGCCGGCAAGGCCGGTCTCGGCGCGGGAACGGCTGGCAGCGGTCGGGGGCGTCTGGTTCGCTGTCGTCTGGGTCGAGGTCATCTGGTTCTCCTTCCCGTCACACCCGACGGGTCAAACAGGGCCAACGCTGCATGGCCGGTCTCCTGGCTCGCGGGTCACAGCACCTCGTCGCCTTCCCGGGTTGCCCCAGTGGCCTGTCGACGGGCGCTCTCCGCATACAGTCGCGGGGGCGGCCACGGCTTCGGACCCCCGGATTGGGTCGGTCCCTACCGCATTCCCGTTTCATCCCCGAAGGCAGCGCCTTCGAACGGGGAACCATGCCGGGCCAGTTGACCCGGGCTGCAGGCCGAGGTCAAGGCGAATTGCGACACCGGGCCGGGAATCAGCGACCCCGGCCATGTGCGGTTACGGGACGTGGCGAGGGATTCCCCAAGCCGGTCTCCGTCAGTTCCACACGCAATCGGGTCCACATTTTGGGGTTGCGATCGACACAAGCTTCGCCCGGCGCAGCCGGGCGGCGCCCGACCCTGCCCCCGGGAGGGCGCATTGCGACGCCGGTCAATGGCCTGACCGCCGGGAATTGTTGAAGCCACGTCGCCGCCTGCACCGTTTGGCCGCGCCCTCCCAGGGCCGGGCGCCGCCCTTGCCGGTCTCTACGGTCCGGCCGGGAAGGTTCCTGCCGCTGGGCATATTGACAGACTCCAGACCTTGCGCACCGGCCAATATCTTGTGGATAAGCGCCGGTCAGCCGCCAAATCCGGGCCAGGATGGATTGACAAAACGCCGCCCAGCGCGAATCCTGCCGCCAACAGGCAAGAGGACCTATCGTGCAGTTCACCAGGCTGAGGCTGCTCGGCTTCAAGAGCTTCGTCGACCCCACCGAGATGCCGATCGCGCCGGGGCTGACCGGGGTCGTCGGCCCCAATGGCTGCGGCAAGTCCAACCTGCTGGAGGCGCTGCGCTGGGTGATGGGCGAGAACCGGCCCACCGCCATGCGCGGCTCGGGCATGGACGACGTGATCTTTGCCGGCGCCGCCTCGCGGCCTGCGCGCGGCCATGCCGAGGTCACGCTGACGCTCGACAATTCCGACCGCACCGCGCCCGCGCCCTTCGATGCCCATGAGACGATCGAGCTGGTCCGCCGCATCACCCGCGAGGCCGGTTCGGTGTTCCGCGCCAATGGCAAGGAGGTCCGCGCGCGCGACGTCCAGATCCTGTTCGCCGATGCCTCGACCGGCGCGCATTCGCCGGCGCTGGTCCGCCAGGGCCAGATCGGCGAGCTGATCAACGCCAGGCCCAAGGCGCGCCGGCGCATTCTGGAGGAGGCTGCCGGCATCTCGGGCCTCTATCAGCGCCGGCACGAGGCGGAGCTGAAGCTGCAGGCCACAGAGGCCAATCTGGAACGCGTGGCCGATGTGCTCGACCAGCTCGACCAGCGGCTGGCCCTGCTGGCGCGCCAGGCCAGGCAGGCGGCGCGCTATCGCCAGATCTCCGAAAAGCTGCGCCGGATGCAGGGCATCGCGCTCTACATCGGCTGGTCGGAGGCCGATTCCGAGCGCATGGAGGCCGAACGGGCGCTGACCGAGGCCCTGCGCGCCACCGCCGCGGCCGAAGGGGCCGCCCGCGCCCGCGCCCGCGAGCGGGAGGAGGCCGAGGCCGCGCTCGCCCCGCTGCGCGAGGAAGAGGCGATCGCCGCCGCGCTGACCCAGCGGATGACCATCGAGCGCGGCCAGCTCGACGAGGCTGCAAGACGCGCCGAGGCCGAGATCGCGGCGCTGCAGGCGCGCATCGGGCAGCTGCGTGCGGACATCGAGCGCGAATCGGCGCTCGACCGCGATGCCGGCGAGACGCTGGAGCGGCTCGAGGCCGAGGGGCGCGCGCTCGCCGAGGCCGCCGAGGGGCACGAGGCGCGGCTGGCGGCGGCCGAGGCGGAGGCGGAACGGGCCGCCGAGGCGCTGGCGCAGCGCGAGGCGCGTTTCGACGAATGCGCGCGCAAAGCGGCGCAGATCGCGGCGCAGAAGGAAGCCGCGATGCGGCGGTGCGATGCAGCCGTGAAGGAGGCCGCGCGGCTTCGCGATGCGACTCTCACGGCCGAGGCGGCGCTGGCGGCGCTGGCCGCCGACGAATCGGCCGCCCGCACCCGGCTGGCCGGGCTCGAGGACGAACTCGCGCAGGCCCGGGCAGCGGCGGAAGCGGCCGAGGCACGGCTGG
>RFIR01000389.1 GCA_003695135.1 Alphaproteobacteria bacterium
ATCGCCCCCTCGGGGTCGACCAGCTGGGCGATCCAGCTGCCGCCCGGCACCTCCATCGCCTCGCGCATGACCTTCGCGCCCCGCCCTGTGGCCGCGGCGACCGCGGCATTGAGCGCGGGCACGGCGAAGTAGTAGAGCCAGAAGGGCGGGCCGTCATGCATCTTGGTCATCATGCCGCCGGCCATCTCCTCGCCACCGGCCGAGAACATCCGGTAGGGGCCGGCCGGCGTGTCCATCTCGCCTGCCGCCTTCCAGTCGAAGACGGAGGTGTAGAAGTCGAAGGCCGCCTTGCCGTCGGTGCCGTGCAGCTCGCGCCACGGGCAGATCGCGGGATCGCTGCGGCCGGTATTGGCCTCGTCCCCGCCCTCGAAATGCATCACCGCGATCGCCGCGCCCTGCGGATCGGCCAGGGTGGCAAAGCGGCCCACCTGCGGAACCTCCATCGCCGGCACGATCACCTGTCCGCCCGCTTCCACGAAGGCAGCGACCGCGGCATCGGTATCATCGACATGCACGTAGCCGGTCCATGCCGGTCTCGCACCGCCGGCCTTCGCCTCGGCCGGCATCGCCATCAGGCCCGCCGCTGCGGTGTCGTCGTCCCTGTGGAAGACCGTGTAGTCCATCCCGGGCATCTCGGACACTTTCGGCGTCCAGCCGGTCACCGCGGAATAGAAATCCGCCGCCGCGGCCGGATCCTCGCTCAGAAGCTCGTACCAGACGAAGCCGTTCGCCGATCTCGATGCAGCCGTCATCACCACCTCCCTGTCCGTGCCATCGGCCGATCGCCGGCAGCGGGCGCCGATGTTAGCGCATCGCCGGCGGTTTCCCCAGCCCGGATCGGGCCGCGGCGGACGATCAGCCGACCGGCTCGGCCTGCGGCTCCAGGAACGCCTCGATCTCGGCGCGCCGCGCCATGGCATCGGCATGGCCGAGATCGATCAGCTCGCCGACATAACCCGGCTCGAACATCAGATAGCTGGGCAGCACCCAGGGCGGCTTCCATGCGCGCATCACCCGCAGGAGCATCTGCACGGTGCGCGGCAGCTCCCTGAGATGCCGCTCGGCGACGTGACGGATATCCTCGCCCGGCCGGACCAGCAGCGCCTCGATGTGGCGTTCGCGGATTGCGTGCCGTTCGGCGGGCGGCAGATGCGCGAGCAGCCTGTTGATCCGCTCCAGCCGCTCGATATCGGCATCGAGCTGATCGTTGAACACGATGTCGAGCAGCTGGCCCGCGATCAGCCCGGCGGCGGGGTATTCGGCCGGCCCGTCACCCTCACCGTCATTGTCGATCACCCCGTCGCGGCTGGCGATGACGAACAGCCGCTCGGCGCCGAGATGAATGGCCGGGCTGAGCGGCGAGGTCTGCCTGAGCGCCCCGTCGCCGTAATAGGCATTGCCGATCGCCTGGGCGGGAAAGACCAGCGGCAGGGCGGTGGAGGCGATGATGTGATCGACCGACAGCGCGACCTCCTGCCCGGTTCGCCGCGCCCGCGCCCAGAGCGGGATGGTGCCCGCGGTGTCGAAGAAGGTGATCGACTGGCCGGTGCGATAGCAGGACGCGGTCACCGCCACCGCACGCAACACGCCGCGGCGCAGCGCGACGCGCATGGCGCGGAAATCGGCCTCCGATTCCAGAAGCTCGCGCAATGGCGTGATGTCGAGCAGCGAATCGGGCGGCGCCATGCCCAGCCGGCCGAAGGCGGCCGAGCCCGCCCAGGCCGCGACCCGCTTCATGATCGCCCGCACATCGGTGCGGTAGATCGATTCGCAATGCAGGCCCCGCCACAGCGCCTCCAGCCGCATGACCGCCCCGGTGAAGTCGAAGGGGCGCGAGGCGATGGCCATGGCATTGACCGCGCCCACCGAAACCCCGGTTATGATGTTGAACGGCGTCGCGCCGGGGCCTGCGATCTCGGCCACCGCCTTGAGCACGCCCACCTGATAGGCGCCGCGGGCACCGCCGCCGGACAGCACGAGGCCCGCGCCGGGGGTTCTGATCCTTCTGTTCATCTCCACGCCGAGTTTGCCGGTCCGGGGCATAATGCCCGATTTCCGCCGATTTGGCACCTCGGCGAACGCAAGCGCGCTCGAGGCCGCCCGATGCAACCGCGCCGGGATCATGATCTTTGATCACAACCATTGACGCCGTGAACGGGCCGCGACATTGTGCGGGTCTGGAGCAACGGCAAACCGGTGCGGGGCAGATCCGTGCAAGGCAGGCCGACACAGGGCGAACCGGCGCGAGGAAACCCGGCACACGGTCCACCGCAGGCTCCGAAATCAGGGAGATTGCCATGACACGCAAAGGAAACCTTGTCGTTCTGCTGCTGAGCGGCCTTCTTGCCACGCCGCTTGCGGCCCAGGACAACATGAACCGGCTGCAGAACATGCAGCGCACCGACGCCACCTTCACCTTCGTCGATCAGGACGGAAAGCGTGCCGAGGCGCTGCGCGACATCCTTCAGTACATCAACGTGCCCGAGGGCTTCGAGGTGAGCCTTTATGCCGTGGTGCCCGATGCCCGGTCGATGGCGCTTGCCCCGCAGGGCACGGTGCTCTTCGTCGGCACGCGCAAGGACAAGGTCTGGTCGGTGGTCGATCGCGATCGCGACCGGGTCGCCGACGAGGTGAAGGACTTCGCCCCGTCGATCACCTTCGACATTCCCAACGGCCCCTGCTTCTCGCCCGACGGCTTCCTCTACATCGCCGAGCGCAACCGCGTGCTGGTGTTCCCGGCGGCCGAGTTCTTCTTCGAGGGGCCCGACCCCGCGGTCGGCATAGTGGTCCCGCAGGGCAAGCTGATCCCGCCCGAGGAGGAGAGCTTCAACCACACCGCGCGGGTCTGCCGCATCGGGCCCGACGGCAAGCTCTACATCACGATCGGCCAGCCCCACAACGTGCAGCCGGTCGAGAAGCTGGAGCTCTATGACCGTCTCGGCATCGGCGGCATCATCCGCATGAACACCGACGGCACGGGCCGCGAGGTCTACACCCGCGGCGTGCGCAACTCGGTCGGCATGGATTTCAACCCGGCCAATGGCGATCTGTGGTTCACCGACAACCAGGTCGACGGGATGGGCGACGACATCCCGCCGGGCGAGCTGAACCGGCAGACCGAACCGGGCCAGCATTTCGGCTTCCCGTGGACCAACTCGCAGGTCGAGATTCCGGCCTACAAGAACGTGCCGCGCCCCGAGGGCGTGGAATTCGTCGAGCCCCAGCTTCAGCTCACCGCCCATGCCGCCGATCTCGGCATGCGCTTCTACACCGGCAAGTCCTTCCCCGAGAAGTATCGCGGCGGCATCTTCTGGGCCCAGCACGGCTCGTGGAACCGCACCGTTCCGGTCGGCGCGCGGGTGATGTTCACCCAGCTTGACGAGGAAGGCAACGCGACCGGCGCCGAGGTGTTCGCCGATGGCTGGCTCAACGAGGAGACGGGCGAATATCGCGGCAGGCCGATGGACATCGCCTTCCTGCCCGATGGCTCGATGCTGGTCTCCGACGATTTCGCCGGCGCGATCTGGCGGATCGCCTACAATCCCAAGCCCGCCGAGTGAGGCAGCGGCGCCGAACCACCATCCCCGGCGGGTCCCTGCCCGCCGGGGCACCATCGACCGCCTCGGAATCGACCGCCGCGAAGGCGAGGGACGGGCGGGCGCGCCGCTCAGTCGCCGCCCTCGCCCGGATTGAGAAACCGCACCCGGTACGGTTTGGGGATGAAGAAGAGGTGGTCGTGCTCGTCGCCGGCGGCGATGTGGCAGTTCTGGCAGAATTCCACCCGCCCCGAACCGGGGCCGTTGGTGGTTCCGAACAGGGTTCCGTCGGGCAGGATCATGGTATAGCGCCAGTCCCGGCCTTCGGGATTGAAGCCCGGTTCCATCTTTTCCATCAGCGTCAGCGGCCCGGTGACCACGTCCCCGTTCTCGGTCACCTCGAAGGCGTCCTTGGCCAGGATCGAGCCCGCCGGCAGGGTCCCCGCCCGCCCGTAGAGACCATAGGCGCCGGCGCGCGCATTGGCATAGTTGTTGACATAGCGCCGGCCATGCGTTGCCGAAAGATAGGGCACGGTGTTGTAGCGCCGCCACCTGTAATAGGTCCCGGCGCTGGGATCGCCCGACTTGCGGTAGGCGGCCACCATGTCGTCGATGATCCGGTCATAGATGGTCAGGGCGTCGGCCTCGGACAGCTCGGCCGGATTCTCGACCCGGAAATGGCGGGTGGGCACCGCGATATCGGGGATGGCCGCGAAATCCTCCGGCCGCGGCGCCTTTTGCAGCAGTCCCGACCACAGCCAGGCCGCAACGCCCCCCGCGAGCAGCAGCACCACGCCGGCCAGGGCCAGGGTCCGGCTGCGGCCGCCCAGCCGGGCCAGCGCCCGGCGCAAGGGGCGGACGTCCTCGGGCCGGGCAAGCACGCGATAGACGAGAACCGGCTCGGCGATGTGCCTGACCGAATACCTGCCAAGGCGCTCATAGCCGACCGGCACCTTGTTGCGCACCTGCTGGTAGACCCCGTCGGCAATGCAGATCTCGCCGGCCGCGGCCAGGCCCTGCAGGCGGTCGGCAATGTTGACCCCGTCGCCGAAGAGATTGCCGTTCTCGACCATCACGTCGCCGAGATTGATCCCGATGCGGAACAGCATACGCCGCGCTTCGGGCAGATCGGCATTGAACCGCTCCAGCTCCTGCTGGATCTGCACCGCGCAGCGTACCGCCTGGACGGGGCTGGGGAACTCGGCCATCACGCTGTCCCCGGCGCCGCCGAACACCCGGCCATTGTGGCGCGCAATCAGCCGGTCGATGATCTCGCGCGCCTGACGAAGCCGGGCCAGCGTGCCCTCCTCGTCCTCGCTCATCAGCCGGCTGTACCCGGCGACATCCGCCGCCAGGATCGTGGTCAGCCTGCGCTCCACCTCCCTTTCCATGGCACCGGGAGTCTAGCAGCAGCCGGGTGGCGCGACGATGCCGGTAGCGCCGAAGTGAAGGCCCGGTGATGAGGCAGGGCGGCACCCCCCTGGTGCCGACACCTCAGTTCGGGCCGAGGCCGAGATGGGCGCGGAAGCGGTTCTTGATGAAGACCGCATCGCGCGGCGGCAGGGAGCGGGGCGGCGTGCTGGCCTCGATCTTCAGCACGAAAAGCCGCGGCCCCTGCGCCGGCCTGCGCAGCTCGGCGCAGAGCGCATCGACCTCATCGAGACGGGTCAGGCTGCGCGCGGCGGCGAACCCCGCCGCCGCGGCGCATGCAGCCAGATCGAGGCCCAGCCCGGTATGGCTGGCCTGCATCCCGGTCTCGCCATAGCGCTGGTTGTCGAGCACGAGGATGTCGAGATTGGCCGGGCGGGCGACGGCGATGGTGGCGAGCGCGCCCAGGGCCATCAGCATCTCGCCATCGCCGGTGATGACCATCACCCGCCTTTCGGGCTGCGCCTGTGCCAGTCCGAGCCCGACAAGCGCCGCGCCGCCCATCGCACCCCAGAGATAGTAATTGGCCTCGCTGTCGTAATGGGCGTGCACGTCATAGGTGGGCGAGCCCAGCCCGGTGACCACCAGCGCGTCGCCGCGGGCATCGAGCAGCTTCGCCACCGCCGCGCGGCGGTCCATCGCCCCATCCGCCATGACGCTTACCATTCCTTCCTGCCGATCAGGCGCTGGCCGATCAGCAACGCGATCTGGCCGTCGGCCTCCCAGGCCATGGTCGCGGCCTGCGCTGCGGTCTCGACCAGGTCGCGGCCGGTCTCGGCACGCAGCACCGTCAGCCCGATCGCCTCCAGCGCCTTCTGCGCCGCCTTTCCCATCGGCACCTGCCAGGGATTGAACTCGCCCCATTCCCCGCGCATCGTCACCAGCGTCAGGAAAGGCGTGCAGGTCTGCACCGGCAGCGAGAGCATGTTGATGCAGTTGCCGACGCCGGAGGACTGCATCAGCAGCACCGAGCGCATGCCGCCCAGCCAGGCCCCGGTGGCGATGGCCACGCCCTCTTCCTCGCTGGTCAGCACATTGGTGGTCACCGCCGGATCGGCAAGCAACAGCTCGATCAGCCGCGCATGCCCGGCATCGGGCACCCAGGAGGCGTGGCGGAGATCTGCGGCCCTGAGCACCGCGTGCAGCGCCTCGGGCCAATCGGCGTCCCGGTTCGGTTCGCTAGATGTGTTCACAGCGAAACCTCCGGGGGTTCACGGCTGCTGTCGGTTGCCCGGCCGGCCACACCCCACCGCGGTCCTGCCGGCAGCGACTGGAGCCCGGCACGGCCGACCGCGCAGGCCGCGACCTGCGTGAGCGTCTCTTCTTCTTGGCAAAAATACTCAAACACCCCGGCACGGCCCCGGCGCGGCGCCGGCAGGTCGGGCGCTGCCCGACAGGGCCGGGCGGGTCGGCCGTCTTGCCCCGTAGCATGTCGTGTCCAATCGGGCTCTCCCGCCCGGAGAGCGAAGCGAACCGGGCATGCGCCCGCCCGCCCCCTCGGCGGGCGCATTCGCGCCCACCCGGGCGGCCGCACGCCCTCGCCTCGGGGCCAATGGTGAATCCAATAGAACCCGACATCCCCTAGCCCAGCAGAAAGACATGCAGCGCCACGGGCCCGTGCGCGCCGAGCTGCAGCTTCTGGCCGATATCGGCCGAACGCGACGGGCCGGTGACGAAATTCACCGTGCGCGGCAGCACGCCGCGCGCGCGCAGCCGCGCCCAGACCTGATCGAAGCCGCCGACGATGTCCGCGCGGTCGAGCAGCACGAAATGCGTCTCGCCCAGAAAGGTCAGCGTCACCGGGTTGTCCGGGCCCGAGAGCAGCACCAGCGAGCCGGTCTCGGCCATGCCGAGCTCGGCGCGCGACAGCGTGGCCGGCTCCTCGATGCGCCCGGTGCCGATGCTGGCCTCGATCCCGCCCCAGTCGAGCCCGGCGAAGGCG
>RFIR01000057.1 GCA_003695135.1 Alphaproteobacteria bacterium
ATCGGCCCGGTGGTGGACGAGACCCAGCTCCGCCAGGATCTCGACTACATTGCCTCGGCGGTGGCGCAGGGCGGCAATCTGCGCGCGGGCGGCCAGCCGGTGCGGGCGGAGACCGAGGGCTTCTACCTGCAACCAGCGCTGATCACCGATACCGAAAACGCGATGCGGATCAACCGCGAGGAGGTCTTCGGCCCGGTGCTGTCGGTGATCCGGGTGCGCGACCATGACGAGGCGCTGGCGGTGGCCAACGATACCGAATTCGGGCTGTCGGCCGGCATCTGCACCACCTCGCTGAAACACGCCAGCCATTTCAAGCGCCACGCGCAGGCGGGCATGGTGATGGTCAACCTGCCGACCGCGGGCGTCGATTACCACGTGCCCTTCGGCGGCGCCAAGGGGTCGAGCTACGGCCCCCGCGAACAGGGGCGCGCCGCGGCCGAGTTCTTCACCACCATGAAGACGGCCTATACCCGGCCCTGACCGCCCGATACCGCCCGGCAGGCCCCGTGCGACGTTACCGAGAGTATCTTTCGTGGCCCGAAAGTCTTGCCATCGAGCGGGTTCGCCACGGATACTCTCGCCCGAGCGGTGAAGCCCACCGGCAGAGTGGCGGCCGCAACCAGGGAGGTGATGCCATGAGTGAGGCGCTTGCGGTTCACCATGGTGCGTTCGGGCGGGCCGCTCTCTACGAGCTCGATCGCCCGTTCGTGACCCACGCGCACCGTGAGGGACATCTGATATTCTACGTCGCCGGCGGCGGAGCCACGGTCACCGTCGGGCGAACCCGGGTTCCGCTGTCCGACAGCCGAGCCGCCGCGGTCAGCCCGTGGGAGCCGCACTGCTTCCTGAAGGAGGACGATGGCGCCGCCTGCCTGTGCCTGGTCATGTACATCAAGCCGATGTGGTTTCTGGAAAACTGCAAGACGGCCGATTGCGTGCTGGATTTCGGGCAGCCGGTGATCCGGGTCGATGACGAGGTCCAGCGCTGGATCCTGCGCCTGACCGCCATGCTGCTGGAGCCGCAGGATTCCATGCTGATGGACGGCTATCTCTTCGAGATGGCGCGGGTCTGCTATGACCAGAGCTGGGCGCGGACGCGCAGGAACACGCCGCTCGGCAGGCTCAGAAGCCGGTTCAGCGACTTCCGCGTGCGCCGCAGCCTGCGGCTGATGCAGGAAAGCTTTGCCGAAGAGGTGCAGATGGACGATCTGGCCCGCGCGGTCGGGCTGTCCCGGCCGCATTTCTTCAAGCTGTTCAAGAAGCAGATGGGTGTGACGCCGAAGCTCTATCTCAACACGCTGCGCTCCGAGCATGCGATCAATGCGCTGGTGACGACGACCAAATCGGTCACCGATATCGGCCACGAGCTGGGCTTTTCCTCGCAGGCCAGCTTCACCCGTTTCTTCGCCTCCAATGTCGGCATCCCGCCCAGCGAATACAGGCGCGTCGCCCATCGCGGCTGACCGGTGTTTTCGCGATGTAGGGTGACGCGATAAGACTTTCGGGTACGCCGAATCTGCCGCGCCTCCTCTAGCCTTTCCCGGGGCTCACCCCGACGCCATGGATCGGGGCCGCCCCGGGGAGGAGCGGAGACATGACGCGGCGCCTTGGCCTGCACCGTCGGACCAGCCAGCGGCGATGAGGGGAGTCATCGACCGCCATCCGTTCTGGAGCGCCGTGATCTTCGTCGTCGCGGCGGTGCTGGTCTGGATGATCTTCGCGGTCTGGCCGGACTGGCTGAAGGACCTGATCGGCCGCAAGAAGGTCTTTCTCAACGCGCTCTTTAACGGGGTCACGCTGGGCGGGCTCTATTTTCTGGTCGCCAGCGGCTTCACGCTGATCTTCGGGCTGATGCGCAACGTCAATCTCGCGCATGGCTCGCTCTATCTGCTCGGCGGCTATGTCGGCTATGTCGCGGCCGAGGTGACCGGCCTGTGGCTGCTGGCCTTTCCGGTCGCCTTCATCCTGGTGGCCGCGTTCGGCATCCTGCTGCAGTTCTTCGTGTTCCGCCGGATGGAGGGCCAGGATCTGCGCCAGACACTGGTGACCATCGGCATCTCGATCGTCATGGCCGATCTGATGCTGTGGATCTGGGGCGGCGATTTCTACAACATCACCCCGCCGGAATGGCTCAGCGGCCCGATGACCACATTCTTCGTCACCACCGTCAAGCGGTCGGGCGATCTGGTCTTTCTCAAGTATCCGCTGGTGCGCATCGTGATCTTCGCCGCCTCTGTGGTGGTCGGGATCGGCATGTGGCTGCTGCTCAACCGCACCCGCATCGGCATGCTGATCCGCGCCGGCGTCGACGATCGCGACATGCTCTCGGCCACCGGGGCACGCATCCAGCTGGTCTTCGTCGGCGTCTTCGCCTTCGGCGCCGGGCTGGCCGGGGTCGCCGGCGTGGTGGGCGGCACCTTCCAGTCGCTGGCGCCGGGCGAGGATGTGCGCTTCCTGCTCGCCTCGCTCGTCGTGGTGATCGTCGGCGGCATGGGCTCAATCCCCGGCGCGGCGCTGGGCGCGCTGATCATCGGGCTGGCCGAGCAGTTCGGCTCGGTCTACTTCCCCACCTATGCGGTGGTGCTGACCTTCCTGATCATGGTGGCGGTGCTGGCCTTCCGGCCGCAGGGCCTGATGGGCAGGAGCTGAGCGATGGCCCTGGCCGACAACAGGCTGGCAAGCGACGGGCGCGACCGCCCGACATGGTTCGAGCGCGTGCCACCGGCCTACTGGGTGGGCGGCTTCCTCTTGCTGGTGATGCCGAGCTTCGCCTCGGACTTCATCCTGTTCCAGATCTTCGGCTGGACCTTCATCCTCGGCATCATCGCGCTCAGCCTGATGTTTCTCGCCGGCTATGGCGGCATGGTCAGCCTGGCCCAGATGACCTTTGCCGGATGCGCGGGCTACATGGTGGCGATCTTCGGAACCAGCGCCATCACCGACATATCCCTGGGCTGGCCCTGGTTCGTCGCCATTCCGCTGGCGCTGATCGTCGCGGTGCTGCTGGGCACGCTGACCGGCTGGCTGGCCGTGCGGACCGAGGGCATCTACACCATCATGATCACGTTGGCGATCGCTGCGGCCTTCTTCTACTTCACCCGACAGAACTACGTGATCTTCAACGGCTTTTCCGGCTTCAACGGCGTGCTGCCGCCCCAGTTGTTCGGGGTCGACTGGCGCGGGTCCACCGCGTTCTACTACCTCACCCTGTTCTGGGCGGCCCTGTGTTACTTCGCGGTGCTCTACATCTCGCGCGCGCCCTTCGGGCTGGCGCTTCAGGGCATCCGCGACAATCAGCGGCGGATGTCGGCGCTGGGCTTCAACGCCATTGCGCACCGGGTCGCCGCCTATGCCTTCGCCGCCCTGCTGGCCGGGATCGGCGGCATCCTGCTGACCTGGCAGTCGGCGCAGATCTCGCCGGGAACCGCCGGCATCGGCGCGGCCATCGACATTCTGGTTGTGGCGGTGATCGGCGGCCTGCGCCACCCGATCGGCGCCTTCATCGGCGCCTTCATCTACGTCATCCTCAAGACCTTCGCGCTTGATGCGCTGGAGGCAATCGGCCTTGCCGGCGAACGATTCCAGCTTCTCATCGGCCTCGGCTTCCTCCTCATCGTGTTCTGGTCGCCCGATGGGGTTCTCGGCCTGTGGGCGCGCTGGCGGGAAAGCCGCAGCCGCGATCCGCTGCTCGAACGCGGGGGCGAGCGGCCGTGAACGCCCCGGCGAGGATTTCCCGGCGCCTCGGCGCCAGCGGCACGGCGAATGCGCTGGAGTTGCGCGGCGTCTCCAAGCTGTTCGGCGCGCTGGTGGCGCTGGAGGACATCGACATCACCGTGCGTCCGGGCGAGCGGCGCGCGGTGCTGGGCTCGAACGGCGCCGGCAAGACGACGCTGTTCAACTGCATCACCGGCGATTTCCGCGCCAGCGCCGGCAGCATCCGCTTCTTCGGCGAGGACATCTCGACCTTCCCGCCGCATGAGCGCATCCGGCGCGGCCTGCGCCGCACCTACCAGATCTCGCTGCTCTTCGCCGGGCTTTCGGTGCTCGACAACATCTATCTCGCCTGCGTCGGCGTCTCGCGCAGGCGTTTCTCCTTCCTGCGGCCGCGCCGCGACGACTCGCTGATGGCCGCGGCGGGCGAGCTGGTGGAGATGGTCCATCTCGACGCGGACCGCGACACGCTGGTCTCCAATCTCAGCTATGGCCAGCAGCGGCAGCTCGAGATCGCCATGGCGCTGTCCGGCGCCCCGCGCTTCATCCTGTTCGACGAGCCCGCCGCGGGGCTGTCGCCCAGCGAGCGGGGCGATCTGGTCGAGATCCTCAACGGCCTGCCCGCGCATATGGGCTACATCATCATCGAGCACGACATGGATGTGGCCCTGCGCGTCGCCGAAAGCGTGACCATGATGCATAACGGGCGCATCTTCCGCGAAGGCAAGCCGGCCGAGATCGAGCAGGACCCGGAGGTTCAGGCGCTCTATCTGGGGGGCGGCGATGGCTGAGCCCGGCAGGACCCCCGCGCTCGAGATCCGCGATCTCAATGTCTATTACGGGCATTCCCACGCGCTGCAGAGCGTGAACCTGCGGCTGGAAGGCGGGGCGCTGTCGGTGGTCGGCCGCAACGGCATGGGCAAGACCACGCTGTGCAAGGCGATCATGGGGCTGGTACCGGTCGCCTCGGGCGACATCGCCTTCGCCGGGCAGTCGCTGATCGGCAAGTCGCCGGCCGAGATCGCCCGGCTGGGCATCGGCTATGTGCCGCAGGGGCGGCGGCTGTGGCGCTCGCTGACCGTGGACGAGCATCTGCGGCTGGTGGCCATGCGCGGCGGGCCGTGGACGGTCGAGCGCATCTATTCCACCTTTCCGCGCCTGGCCGAGCGCAAGGGCAATGGCGGCGCCCAGCTTTCGGGCGGCGAGCAGCAGATGCTGGCCATCGCCCGCGCCCTGCTGCTGAACCCGAAGCTTCTGGTCATGGACGAACCCACCGAGGGCCTCGCCCCGGTCATCGTGAACCAGGTCGAGGACATGCTGGTCCGGCTGGCCGGCGAGGGCGGCATCGACGTTCTCGTCATCGAGCAGAACATCGGCGTCGCCTGCGCGGTGGCCGACAATGTCGCCATCATGGTCAACGGGCGCATCGCGCGCATCGTCGATGCCGGCACCCTTGCCGCCGACCGCGACCTGCAGCAGGCGATGCTGGGGGTGGGCCGGCACGCCCATGACGAGACCCCCGAGCCTGCCGGGGCAGCGCAGGCGCAGGCCGCGGAAACCGCCCCCTCCGGCCCGGCGCGGATCTACCTCTCCAACCCGTCGCCGCCGACCCGCTGGTCGCGCCCCGTTCCCGTGCGGGTGATCGAGGGCACGGCGCGGACGGTCACCGATCTGGCCGAGGTCCGGGCCGGGGCGGCCGCGCACGCCCGGGCCGGCCGGGCGCGCAGGACCGGCCGGGTCCTCGTCTGCGGCACGCTCGATACCAAGGGCGCGGAGTTGCGCTTCATCCGCGATGTCATCAAGGCCGAAGGCGTGGCGGTGGCGCTGGTCGACCTGTCGACCTCCGGCAGGCCCTCGGGGGCCGAGGTGCCGCCACATGCGGTGGCCGCCTTCCATCCCCGCGGCATCAGCGGCGTGTTCACCGGCGACCGGGGCAGCGCGGTGGCCGGCATGACCGAGGCGTTCGCGCGCTGGCTGCCGCGACAGGAAGGCGTGGCCGGCGTCATCGCCGCCGGAGGCTCGGGCGGCACGGCGCTGGTGGCGCCGGGCTTCCGCGCCCTGCCGGTAGGCGTGCCCAAGCTGATCGTCTCCACCGTCGCCAGCGGCAATGTCGGGCAGTATGTCGGGCCGTCCGACATCATCATGATGCATTCGGTCGCCGATGTGCAGGGCATCAACTCGATCACCCGCGAGGTGCTGGGCAATGCCGCCCATGCGATGGCCGGTATGGTCCGGGGCCGGCAGGGCGCCGCGCCGCAGATCGACCGGCCCGCCCTAGGCCTGACCATGTTCGGGGTCACCACCCCCTGCGTGCAGGCGGTGGCCGCGGCGCTGTCGGACGATTTCGACTGCCTGGTGTTCCACGCCACCGGTACCGGCGGGCGGGCGATGGAAAAGCTGATGGATGACGGCAAGCTCGCCGCCATCATCGACCTGACCACCACCGAGGTCTGCGACCTGATCGCCGGCGGGGTCTTCGCCGCAGACGAGGACCGCTTCGGCGCCTCGATCCGGGCCGGGCGGCCCTATATCGGCGCCTGCGGTGCGCTCGACATGGTCAATTTCAACGCCCCCGGCACGGTGCCCGAACGCTATCGCGGCCGGCTGTTCTACCAGCACAACCCGCAGGTCACGCTGATGCGGACCACACCGGAGGAATGCACGGCGATCGGGCGCTGGATCGGCGAGCGGCTCAACCGCATGACCGGGCCGGTGCGCTTCTTCCTGCCCGAAGGCGGGGTATCGGCGCTGGACGCGCCCGGCCAGCCCTTCTGGGATCCGGCGGCCGATGCCGCGCTGTTCCGCGCGCTGGAGGAGACGGTGAACCGGACCTCGACACGGCAGCTCATCCGCGTGCCGCACAACATCAACGATCCCGAATTCGCCGAGCTGGTGGTCAGGACCTTCCGCGGCTTCCACGCCGCCCCCCGGCTCAGAACCGCAGGAGAATGAGCGATGTCCGATCGTTCCGTGCTGATGCAGAAGTTCCGCGCCATGCGCGATGC
>RFIR01000390.1 GCA_003695135.1 Alphaproteobacteria bacterium
ACCGCCGGCCGGGCCGGGCGCGGCCGATCTCTCGCGCGCCGAGAAGGCGACGCTCATCCTCGCCGCGCTGGGGCCGGAGGGGGCGGCCGGCATCCTCGCCGAGCTCGGAGAGGAGAATATCCGCCGCTTCGCCCGCATCGTGGCGCAGATGGGGGTGATCCGCGGCCCGGTGCTCGACGAGGTGGTGGCGGAGTTCCTCGACGAGATCGGCGGCAGCCGCGATGTCAGCGGCGGCATCCTCACCGCAAGGCGCATGCTGTCCGGCGCGCTCGACCGCGAGACCTATGACCGGATCATGGAGGATGTGCAGACCACCACCCACACCACGATCTGGGACCGGCTGGGCAAGGCGCCGGTCGGGGCGGTGGCCGGTTTCCTCGCCGCCGAACACCCCCAGGTCGGCGCGGTGGTGCTCTCGCGCATGCGCCCCGATCTCGCCGCGCGGGTGCTCGAAAGGCTGCCCGAGATCGTCGCCCAGCCGGTGGTGCTGCGCATGAAGCGCGCCCCGCGCATCGACGGCGCCGTGCTGGAGGTGCTCAAGCGGGTGATCGAGGACGAGCTTCTCTCGGTGATCCGCCGCGCCGGCGCCACCAAGAAGCCGGCCGAGCTGCTGGCGGGGCTGATGAACCACGTCTCCGGCGCGGCGCGCGAGAAGTTCCTGGAGGAGCTGGAGGCCGACGAGCCGGAATTCGCCGCCGAGGTGCAGCGGGTGATGTTCACCTTCGCCGACATCATCCAGCGGGTGAACCCGCGCGATGTCACCGCCATCACCCGCGAGGTGGAGGAGGAGGTGCTGATGGCCGCGCTCAAGACCGGCCAGGAAACCCATCCGCAGGTCTGCGAGTTCATCCTCGGCAGCCTGTCCAAGCGGCTCGCCGAGCGCATCACCGAGGATCTGGAGGCGATGATGCCGGTGCCGCTGAAGGAGGGCGAGGCGGCGCAGGGCGAGATCATCAAGGCGATCCAGGCGCTGGCCCAGCGCGGCGAGATCAAGCTCAACCAGCCCGAGGCGCCGGAGGACTGAGCCCGCCGCGCGCCGCCGGCAAGGTGCTGGCAAGGATTTGCCGTCAGTCTCGGCGGGGACGACAGGGGCAGGAGCACGGGCAGGGGCAAGGAGGCAGGCATGGCCAAGCGCGGCGACAACATCCGCCCGATCATCAAGCGGCGCAAGATCGTGGCCGGGGACGGCCATCACGGCGGTGCCTGGAAGGTGGCCTATGCCGATTTCGTCACCGCGATGATGGCCTTCTTCCTGCTGATGTGGCTGCTCAACGCCACCACCGAGGAACAGCGCAAGGGCATCGCCGACTATTTCAGCCCCTCGCTGCCGATCAGCCGCATCTCGCAGGGCGGCGACAATCTGTTCGAGGGCAAGACCCAGCGCGCCGATGCGCTGATGATCGAGGACGGGGTCGGCGCGCGCGAGGAGCTGCGCCGCGACGGCCCGGCGATGGATCCCGATTCGACCGAGAAGAAATCGGTGGAGGCCAGGCGCTTCGCCGAGATCGAGAACCTCCTGCGCGGCGACAGCGGCGAGAGCACGGTGGAGGACGCGCTGCTCGACCATGTCGTGACCCGGGTCACCGATGAGGGGCTGATCGTGGAGATCTTCGACCGCGACGGCCCGCCGCTCTTTGCCGCCGGCACCGCCGAGCCCTCCGCCAAGCTCTCCGCGCTGATCGATCTGATGGTCGAGATCGCCGGGCTGCTCGCCAACCCCGTCGCCATCGCCGTGCATACCGATGCCCTGCCCTTCGCCGGCAAGGGATACGACAATTTCGACCTCTCCACCGATCGCGCCCAGGCGGTGCGGCGGATGATGGTCGCCCGCGGGCTGGCGTCCGACCGCATCCGGCGGGTGACCGGAAAGGGGGCGAGCGAGCCGGCGGTGGCCGATCCGCTGGCCCCGCGCAACCGCCGCGTCGTCATCACCTTCCTGCGCGAACGCCGCGATGCGCGCTGAGCCCGGCCCCCGCGCCGGCCTGCATTAACCCCGCCTTAAGCCGCCGGCGGCAGGCTGGGGGCCCCTGCATCCGGGATCGGCCGTCATGGACCTGCAGAGCCTTGCCCCCTCCGACCTGACGTTTCTCGCCGCCAGCGCCGCTGCGGCCCTGGCCTGCCTGTTTCTCGGCTGGCGGCTGAGCACGCGCGAGCGGACCGAGCGGGCGCGGGCGGAGGATCAGGCGCGGCGGCTGGAGGCGGCCGACACCGCCATTGCCGAGCTGCGCGAGCGGTTGTCGGTGCTGGCCGGGCTGGAGGCGGCCCAGGCCGGGCAGGAGGCGCGGCTGGCGGCGCTGGAGGATGCCGCGGCCGGGACGGAGGGGACGGCCGATGCCCGGCTGGACGAACGCATGGACGCCGCCGCCGCCGAGGCGGCCGAGACGGTGGCCGAGATGGTGATGGAACAGGCCCGGGCCGAGATCGCCCGTGCGGGGGAGGAGCTCGCCGGCACGCTGCGCGCCGAGCTGGTCGCGGCCGAAGCCGAGCTGCGCCGCGCCATGGAGGAGCTGCGCCCGGCGCCGGCCGGGGATGGCGACGATCCGGCGGCGGGCGATCCGGCCGGGCGCGCGGCCGAGCAGGCCGAGGCGGCGCGCGCAGCGGTGGCGGCGCTGCAGGCCGAGCTGCCCGACCGGGTCGCGGCGGCCTGCGATGCCGCCCTGCCGGACGCGATTGCCGCCGCCCTGCCCGCGCCGCTGGAGGCCGGGGTCGCCGCGGCGCTGGAGCGTATCGAGGCCCGCATCGCCGCCAGCCTGCCCGCCCGTATCGAGACCGAGCTGGAGCGCGCCGCCGCCCCGGCGCTGGAGGCGTTCCGCACCCGGCTCGCCGCCGCGGCGCGCGCCATGCTGCCCGACGGGCGCCCGGCCCCGGTCGCCGCCGAAGGGCAGGGGGACGGGCGCCCTGCCGGGGAAGACGGGGAGCAGGAGGCCGATTCGCGCCCCGCGCGCCTGCTCGGCAGCCATGTCGGGCCACCGCCGCCGGGCTGACACGCCGCGCCCCCCATGCCTCCCCGCGCCGTACCGGGAGATGCGCCCCGATCGCCGGCAATCGCCCCCATGCAAGCGCCCATGCCCGCCCCCCTCCCTCGCCCCGGCCGCGCGTCGGCGGCCTGAAACGTCACCAGGGCGAACCGCCACGCGATGGCGGGCGGGGTGCGCTTCCACATGCGCCGCAGGCCCGCGACCCGAATCGATGATCCCCCGGCGCTTGCGAGCCGAAGCGCATCGCCCTTGCTCGGGTCCCTGCGAAACCCTGTCGGCCGAAGCCCGACATCCCGCATTCAGGAACGCCACCCGCAGCCGGGTTCGAAGGGGATCTCGACCAGGGAATTCTTCGCCGTCATTTCAAGCGAGGGCGACCCTACCCCCTCGGCAACCTCGCGCACTACCGGGAACCGCTCGAAGCCGGATTTGCGGGCGCTTCTTCTTGGTCCAAATACTCGAATCCCGCGGCCGACCGGCCCGCGGTGGCAACCGGCGGCTTTCGTGCCGGCCCCGCCTCCCCGGGCGGTCTAGCGCACGATGAAATCGGCGTGCAGCGCCCCGGCCGCCTTGATCGCCTTGAGGATGTCGATCATGTCGCGCGGGCCGACGCCCAATGCGTTCAGCCCCTCCACCAGCTGGGAAAGCGAGACCGCCTCCTCGACCAGGGCCAGCTCGGTGCCCTGGCTGGAATCGATCTGCGCATCGGTGCGCGGCACCACCACCGTCTCGCCCTTGCGCGAGAACGGGTTGGGCTGGACCACCACCGGCGCCTCGCTGACCCTCAGCGTCAGGTTTCCTTGCGCGATGGCGATGCGGCTGATGCGCACATCATCGCCCAGCACGATGGTGCCCGAGCGCTGATCGACCACCACCCGGGCGCGCTGGTCCGGCGTCACCGGCAGGTTTTCGAGCCGCGCCATCAGCTCGGCGGGATGGATGCCCGAGGCGGCGAGATCGAGCGCCACCGTGCCCGAATCCAGCATGCGCGCGATGGGTTTGCCAAAGCCGAGATTGATCGCCGCGGCGATGCGGTGGGCGGTGGTGAAGTCGGGGTTGCGCAGCGCCAGGCGCAGCGCGGTTTGGGCGGAGAAGTCGAAGGCGATCTCGCGCTCGACCCGCGCCCCGCCGGGAATGGTGCCGGCGGTGGGCACGCCTTCGGTCACCCGCGCCGCATCGCCCTCGGCCACCACCCCGCCGGCCAGCAGGCTGCCCTGGGCCACGGCATAGATCTGCCCGTCCGCGGCGTTGAGCGGGGTCATGATCAGCGTGCCGCCCAGGAGGCTCTTGGCATCGCCGATCGCCGAGACGGTGACATCGATGCGGCTGCCCGCGCGGGCGAAGGGCGGCAGGGTGGCGGTGACCAGCACCGCGGCGACATTCTTGGGCCGGAACTGCTCGCCGGCGATGTTGATGCCGAGCCGCTCCAAGAGGTTGGCCAGCGCCTCCTCGGTGAAGGGGCTGTTGCGCAGACCGTCGCCGGTGCCGTTCAGCCCGACCACCAGCCCGTAGCCGACCAGATCGTTGCCGCGCACCCCGTCGATCTCGACCAGATCCTTGATACGCGCGGTGGCCGCCGGCGCGGGGCCGGCGGGAAGGACGAGGCAGAGCGCCAGCGCGGCGAGGCAGGCCGCGAGCAGACGGCCGGGGGCGGTGGGCGTCATGGGCGGGCGGGCTCCTTGCATCGGGCGCCGGCCGGGCCGGGGCGGTGGCCGGGCTCAGCGCAGATAGTTGGTCAGGCTCAGCCCCGCGAGCCGGGCGGTGGCGGCATAGAGGCTCTGCATCTGGCTCTCCAGCGCCTGGAACTCGCTGGCGGCCTCGTAAGGGTCGCGCGCCAGAAGCCGGCTGCGCATCAGATCGAGCGCGCTCGCCTCGGCGGCATTGGCGGTGGCGGCATCGGCGATGCGCGCCTCGGCCACGCCCAGCAGTGCGCGGGCATCGGTCACCGCATCCTGGGCCGAGACCACCCTGGTGGCGCCGTCGCGGTAAAAGGCCATCTCGTTGAGCGAGGAGGCCTGGCCGAGCGCGCTCTCATTGCCCATCACCAGCGTCGCCAGCCCCTGCAGCATCTCGCGCACCGCCGCCGAATCGCCGCGCTCGGCATAGGAAAGGCGCTGGCCGTCGCCGAGATCGACATCGGGCGCATCGATCGCCGCGCCCTGGAAGGCGGAGGTGGCAAAGCCGCCGGCGGGGTCGTTGAAGTAGAAATCGATCGCCGCCAGCGCGGTCGGCACATCCGGCGCCCCGGCAATCGCCGCCGAGACCTCGCTCAGGATCTGGTCGGGCGGGGCCAGCGCATCGGTATCGGTGGCCGCGCCGGCAAACAGGCTGCGCCCGGCATAGCGGGTGTTGATCGCGTTCACCGCCGCCTCGAAGGCGCTGCGCGCGCCCGCCGCCCGGGTACGGGCCGAGGCGACATCGCCCAGCCCGACATCGCCCAGAAGCGCCGCGCCATGCGCGCCGGCGGCATCGGCAAACCGTCCCAGCGCCTCCTGCGTCATGCCCGCGCGCCCCTCGGCCATCTTCAGCCGGTCGGCCCCGGCCGTCAGCCGCGACAGCCCTGCCTCGATCGCGTGCAGCCGCGCCAGATCGCCGCCCGAGGCCTCGATCAGGTCGCTCTTGCGGCCCGAGGCAAGCTCCTGCGAGGCGGTCTCCAGCCGCTGGCGCAGCGCGAAGTTGTTCTGCTGGCGGTGCAGGCCGGAGAGGATGTCGGGAACCGAAGTGATCATGGCTCAGATCTCCATCAGCCGCTTGAGCAGGAAATCGACGGTCTCGATCACCTTGGCATTGGCGGCATAGCTGGTCTCGATCTGCAACAGGCGCTGCATCTCCTGATCGGTATCGACGCCGGAGACGGCGAGCTCGGCCTCGCGCATGGCAAAGAGCCGGCCCGACCAGTAGGCGGCGCGATCGGCGCCGGTGCCCGCCTCATGCCCCGCAATCGCCGCCACCGCCCCGGCGAGATCGGCCCCCGACAGCGCCCCCGACACCCCGGTGCCGGCCGGCGCGGGGTTCTGGGCGGTGAAGGCATCGGTCATCGCGGTCAGCAGCGTGTCATCGCCGGCAATGCCGGGGGCGGTGGCCGACAGCCCGTCGCGCAGCCGGTAGAGCGCGCCGCCCTGATCGGGATCGGCCGCGGCGTTGATGGCGATGCGCCCCGCGAGCCCGTCCTGGGTGGCGGCATTGTAGGGGCTGCCGGCATCGGTGAAGAGCCCGGCGCCCGTGCCATCAGTGTCCACCGCCTCGAAGCGCTGCATCAGATCGGCGGCCAGCGCGTCGATGCGGGCATTGGAGGCCGGGCCGGTCACGTCGCGCAGCGCGAAGGCCGCGCCCAGCGTGCCGCCATCGACCGGGCCGCCGCCCTGCCCCACCGTAACCGGATTGCCGTCGATGGTCAGCTGCGACAGCGCGCCCGAGCCCACGGTCATGTCGGCGGTGATCACCCCGGTGGCGGTAAATCCCAGCGTCGCCGCCGGCCCGTCCACCAGCACCGCGCCGCCGCCGGTATAGAGCGCGATTGCCCCGTCCTGGCGGCTGGCGGTGCGGATGGGGATGATGCGGTTGACCTGATCGACCAGCTTCTGGCGCTCGTCCTCCAGCGCGGCCACCTCGCGCCCGGTGGCATTGCGCACCCGGATCTCCTGATTGATGCTCTCGATCGACTGCAGCGCGGTGTTGACGGTCTCGACCTGCCGGGCGATGGCGGCATCGGCGGCCATGCGCAGGCGCTGGTTCTCGGTGGAGATGCGGTTGAGCCGCTCGGCCAGGCTCTTGGCCGCATCGAGCAGCCCCGCGCGGGCATTGGTCGATTCGGGCGTGTCGCGCGCCAGCCCCAGCGCCGCCTCGAAGGCGAGCGCCCGGTCGGCCAGGCTGCCCGCCTCGCCCGGATCGCCATAGGCCCGCGCCAGCCGCGCCAGCCCCTCGTCCAGCGCCGCCGCCTCGCCCTCGGCGGCATCGGCCCGGCGGCGGTCGGCCACCGCACGCGGATCGGTCACCCGCAGCGGCAGATCCATCTGCACCCCGTGGCCATGGCCGTCGAGCACATGCGCGCTGAGCGGCCCGATGCGGCGCGAATAGCCCTCGGTCAGGGCATTGGCGACATTGTTGGAGCTCAGCTCGGCGGCGCGCGACATCGCCGCGAGGCCGGAGACGGCGTTGGACAGGGCTGTCGAGATGCTCATGGCTTGGCTCCTTCATCCGCCGGCAGCGGCCGGGCGGGCACGGCTCATCGCTTCAGATTGGTGGTCTCCTGCAGCATTTCGTCCACGGTCTGGATGATCTTGGCGTTGGAGGAATAGGCGCGCTGGGTCTTGATCAGCTGCGTCAGCTCGGCGGCGACATCGGTGGTCGATTCCTCCAGCGCATAGCCGATGGTCTCGCCCGCCGGGCCGGTGCCGGGATCCCACAGATAGAGCGCGCCCGAATCGGCCGAGATCGAGAAGGCCTGGTTGTCCTCGGCCGTCAGACCGTTGAAATTGGGCACCGTTGCCAGCGGAATCTTGTAGATGGTGCGGGTGAATCCGGTGTCGTAGACCGCGGTGAGATTGCCGTTCTGGTCGATGGTGGTGTCGACCAGCGTGCCGGCCGGCGTGCCGTCCTTGGTCACGTTCAGCGGCGCGAAATCGGCATCGAGCTGGGTCAGATTGTCCGAATCGCCCGGCGCGCCGATATCGATGTCGATGGTGTCGCCGCTGGTCAGCGTCACCGTCAGGATGCCGGTGGTCGAATTGTAGTCGGCGACATTGGTGCCGGCCACCGAAAGAAGCTCGCCGCCATTGCCCTGGGTATCGTCGAAGGTCACGGTGATGGAGCTGATCACCCCGCCAGAATCGGAGATGTCGATGTCCCATTCATTGGCCGCCGCCCCGGTGGGGGTATAGGCGATGCTCAGCGTCTGGCTGCCGCCGAGATTGTCGATGTATTCCACCGACTGGGTGATGGCGGTGCCGGGCGTGCCGGCCTGCACCGCCGCCTGCGAATCGGCCGCCGGCAGGTTGACGCCGAGCGAGATCGCGGTGGTCGGCGTCGCGGTCAGCCCCGGCGTGATCTGCACCGGCACCAGGGCGGAGGCGGAATCGCGCGGATTGGACGGGATGGAGCCGTCGGGATTGGCCTGCCAGCCCAGCAGCACCAGCCCCGAGGGCGTGGTCAGATAGCCGTCCTCGTTGCGGCGGAACGAGCCGGTGGCGGTCATCATGAAGGGCAGGGTCGAGGTGCCGGAGGTGACCGCGGCCAGGGTGGTCACCGGCAGCATGCCCTTGCCGCCCACCGCGATGTCGGTGGCATTGGAGGTGCCGGTCAGCCCGCCCTTGCCGTCGACGAGACGGAAGGAATCCATCGTCACCCCGCCGGCGGTATACATGGTCGCCGAATCCGAGGTGACCAGCGAGGCGAACTCGGTCGTCGCCCGCTTGTAGCCATGGGTCTCGGAATTGGCGATGTTGTCCGAGATGGTCGACAGCTTGGAGGCATTGGCGAACAGCCCGGACACGCCGGCATTGAGCGAGGAGGAGATCGTCATCTATTTCCCTTCCGCAAGGCGTTGCTCGGCACCCCCCGATGATCCGCACCGCACCCGGTCCCGCCCTCTATGGGACCGGCCGCATTAACAGCGGGCTAAACCGGCGATTTGCCTAAAACCCGCCCCTATAATGCCGACCGCCCATTCGACCGGCCCGTCCGTACGCCCGCGCCGGTCGGAACCGGCAGCGCCGGGGCGCGGGACAGGCGATGGCGGCCGGGCGCCCTTGTGACAATAAACGTCGTCCTCATCGGTGCTCTCGGGCGCCGCGTAATGCGGCGCCGGCGGCGCTTGCACCCATTTTCACCCTTGATTGCAAAATACTGATTTGAAGAGACCCCTGCGAAACTCCGCTGGCCAGACCCTGTCGCTGCGCTCGGGCGGAGGCGAAATGCGGCGCCGGCGAATTTTGTTCCTGATTTTCACCTGTTTGGTAAATATTGATTGGGGAAATATTTTCTAATTACTTTATGCGCGCGCAGTATACGTTTGCAGAAAACGCGTCTCGCATGGGATGCCCCCTCGCGCCGGAGTTTTGCAGGACTCTCTTCTAATTACTTTACGCGCGCGCGATCATGATGACCGGAAACCGTGCCGATTCAGCGGTTTGCATTCATGCCGGAGTTTTGCAGGGGGCTCTTGAAACTATTTTCTAGAGTGTGTCCCGACCGATCTGCACCACCTCGGAAGGCAGTGCCCGCCCGAGGGTGAGACGCGACCGTGGCGCCGGTGGCGCCGCGCAAACTCGTCGAACGCGGGCGCTGCCCGGGCTGACGCCCGGGCGGGTCCTCGATTTGAGCTCGATTCAGTTTGGGCAGGAAATCCTCTAACCATTTCTCGCGCCTGCGATCCTCATCCTTGCGAGAGCCTGAACATCGGGACGGCCGTGGATTCACTGTCAAGCCGCCGGCACCCCTCCGCCCCTGCCCGTGCCGTGCCGGTCATCGCCGACCGGCGGGAAAACGCCCGAAAGAGCCGGTGCTTCCCTGCCATCGCCGCGCATGCCTGGCCGGAAAACGGTCAGCGTTCGGAGCGATTGGTCTCAGCCCGGCTGCGGCGCGCGCGCCGCTCAGCCCGCAGGCGGGGCGATGCACCAGCGGGCAAGGCCGGGGGCGGCGGCGGCGAGCGCGGCGCCGATGCGGCTCGCGTGATGGGCGGCGAGATAGCTGGCCACGAAGCGGCTTTGCGCGCGCAGCACCAGCGCATCCGCGCAGGCCGGATCGGGCTCGGCCTGCAGACGGGCGAACCAGGCGCGGAAGGTGTCGGGGTCCTCGGCCCGCAACCGGGCGCAGGCCGCCGCCCAGGCCCCCTGCGCTGCGGCGGCAGGACCGGGAGCGGGACCGGCGGTGGCGGGGGCGGTGCCGGGAAAGGCCAGCACCCGCGCTGACGGCGCGCCGGCGGCATCGGCGACCGGCGGAGCGCTGTCGGGGGCCATCCGTGCCGCAAGCGCGGAAAGCCGCTCGCGGAAATCCGGCCCCAGCGCCGGCCAGTCCGGCGCGGTATCGGCAAGGATGCGGCCGAGATCGAGCGCATAGAGCGTCACCCGCCCGCGCACCCCCTTGCGGCGCACCGCCAGCCAGCCCGCCGCGCGCAGCCGCGCCAGCTCGCGGCGCACCGAGCGCGGATCGACGGCCCAGAGCCGGGCGAGCTCGGCCCGCCCGATCGAGACGGTGCCCGAGACCCAGTTGAAGCGCGCGGCCATCAGCGTGATCAGCCGCAGCACCAGCCGCTGGCGCGCGGCCGGGCCGGCCAGCGCATGGGCGCCAAGCGCGGCGATGATGTCGTGGCGGCGCTGCTGGATCTCCTGGCCCAACGCCCGGACTGCGGCGGTCATGCTGCCCGCTCCTTCCTGCCTCGTCCTGCCTCCTGCCGTCAGCCTCTGCGGGCGGTACGGCCGGGGCCGGATCGCGCCCCGCACCCGGCCTGCCGCGCGGCGGGAAGGATTTCGGGGGATGGCCCCTGCCCCGCCTGGCACCGGGTTTCAGACGCTTTTTCCGAACCCATGGCGATTTACGTCCCAAACAGGCGATTCTGTCAAGTGCCGGTTGCCGAAAGGCCACAAAATCATTCTGATATGCGGTGAATCGGATTCCGTAAAGGTAAAGGGGGACGTAAGGGTTGTCCCCTGAATGGGACATCTCTGTCCCCCTAATCCTAGCGGGCGCGCGAAATCTGTCCCCCATATACCGTGGGCGCACGCGCGGCCCTGGCGAATCGGCCCCTGCGGGGCAGGAAAGATCGCGGCCGGGCAGCAAAATCGGCTTTTGCCTTTTCCGCCGTTTCAACGTAAAAGACAAATCGAACGGAATTAGCGTCCCGAAGAACCCCGGCTGCTGCAGATGGTAGCGGGGCAACCTTCCCCGCGGGGAAGGTCGGGGAAGGCCGGGGGCGCCGCGAACGGGGGAAGGTGAATGATCGGGCATGAGGATCTCGCCCGGCTGCGCGACAACTCGCTGAGGATGCAGGGCTGGATCCGGGCCCAGACCTACAGCCCGGAGCAGGAGAAGACGCTGAGGCGGTTTTCCTCCTGGGAGGTCTCGGAGCTGATCCTGCGCATCAACCAGTCGACCTTTCGCGGCAAGCTCGCCGCCGACCCTTCGCTGCCCTCCGGCGTGGTCGAGACCGACGGCCGCCAGCGCTGGTACAGCCTGGAGGAAATCAACGAGCTGCGCCGCCGGCTGCGCATCGGCCGCCGCTCGCTGATGCCCTACCGCCCGGCGGGCAGGCGCGCGCTTCGGGTGGCGGTGGCCAATTTCAAGGGCGGGGCGGGCAAGTCGACGGTGGCGCTGCATTTCGCCCATGCCGCGGCGCTTGACGGCTACCGGGTGCTGGCGGTGGATTTCGACCCGCAGGCCACGCTCTCCCACGCCATGGGGCTGACCGATGTCGCCGAGGAACACACCGTCTGGGGGATCATGGCGCGCGATCTGATCCGCGAGACCGGGCGGATGAACGACGCGGCGCGCGGGGCGGAATCGGGCACCGCCCTGCCCCGGCGCGAGCTGCCCGGCTCCTTGCGCGGCCTGGGGCTGGAAGCCTTGCGCAGCAGCGACTTCCTGCGCCCGACCTCATGGCCGACCATCGACATCATCCCCTCCTGCGCCAATGCCGCCTTCGTCGAGTTCGCCTCGGCGCAATACCGCCATCTCAACCCCGACTGGTCCTTCTTTGCCTGCATCGCCCGCTTCCTCGCCACCCTGCCCGACGAGGCCTATGACCTCATCATCTTCGACTGCCCGCCGGCGATCGGCTACCAGTCGATGAATGCGGTGTTTGCCGCCGACATCCTCTATATTCCTTCCGGGCCGGGCTACTGGGAGTATGACTCCACCACCTCCTTCATCGGCCAGCTTTCCGAGGCGCTGGAGGATCTCGCCGCCGGTTTCGGCCGGGTGACCTTCCCCGCGGGGAAGGTGGCGCTGCCCAAGGCGTTTCTCGACCTGCGCTTCCTGCTCACCCGCTTCGAGCCCGGCAATGCGCTGCACCGGGCCATGGCCGAGGCGTTCCGCTCGGTCTGGGGCGAGCAGGTCACCCGCCATCCGATCGAGCTGACCCGGGCCGTCGAACAGTCCGGCCGCTTCCTCGCCTCGGTCTACGAGATCGACTATCGCGACATGACCCGCGAGACCTGGCGGCGGGCACGGGCGAGCTTCGATGCCGCCTATGGCGAGTTCCGCGAGGTGGTGGCCGCGGCCTGGCCGCGCATCGACGGGGAGGAGAGCCCATGAGCCGCAAGCGCCGCAGCTTCGAGATCACCCTGCCCGATGGCGCCAGCCCCGCCCCCGCCGCCGCACCGGCCCCGGAGGGCGGGCGGCCGCGGCGCGGGCCGATGGCGGCGGCGGTGCGCGAGACCGCCCGCGCGGCGGCCGAACGCGCCGAGGCGGCCGCGGCGATCCGGGCCGAGAACGATGCGCTGGCCGAGGAATTCGTCCGCCTCAAGCAGGCCGGGCTGATCACCGATCTCCTGCCGATCGATGCCATCGCCACCACCGCGCTGACCCGCGACCGCGCCCCCGGCCCCGATCCGGAGCTGGGCGAGCTCATGGCCTCGATCCGCGCCATCGGCCTGTCGAACCCGATCCGGGTCGCCGAGGCCGGCGCGGGGCGCTACGAGCTGGTCGAGGGCTGGCGCCGGCTCGCCGCCTTCCGCCGGCTGCATCAGGAGACCGGCGAGGATCGCTGGGCGCGGATCCCGGCCGCCCGCCTGCCGGCCGGGATCGGGCTCACCGATCTCTACCGCCGCATGGTCGACGAGAATCTGGTGCGCCGGGACATCAGCTTTGCCGAGATGGCGCGGCTGGCGCAGCGCTTTGCCGCCGACCCGCAATCGGGGGTCGAGGACATGGATGCGGCGGTCCGTCTGCTCTATGGCTCGGCCGGCTATCAGAAGCGCAGCTATATCCGCGCCTTCGGCGAGCTGCTCGACATGCTCGACAAGGAACTGCGCTATCCCGAGGCGATCCCGCGCAATCTCGGGCTTGCCTTGCGCAAGCGGCTGGAAACCGGCCCGGGGGTGCTGGGGGCGCTGCAGCGGGCGCTGCGCGATCTGGGCGAGCGCACGGCGGAGGAGGAGCTGGCGGTGCTGCGCCGCTTCGCCGATCCCGACGGCCGGGTCGGGGACGGGGCGCCGAAACCGGCCGGCCGGGGCGGGGCGGTGCCGCGCCCGGCGAAGACCAGTTTTCGCATCGATACCGCGGCGGGCGAGGCGCGCTGCGCGGCCAGCCCGGGGCGGCTGGAGATCCGCATGCGCCGCGATTTCTCCGAGCTGGAGCGGCGGCGGCTGGAGGCAGCGGTGGCGGCGTTCTTCCAGGTGCTCGACGGCTGAGGCGGCGGCGGGGCAGGGGGCGCTGCCCCCTCGCGCCCTGCGGGCGCTCACCCCCGGAGTATTTCGGCCAAGAAGAAGCGCCTGAGAGCTTCCCCACGGGGAAGGTCAAGGCGTCGTGTCCGGGCTTCGCCCGCTCGGCGCTGAATTCGCTCCACCGGAGCGAATTCCGGGCGCGCCTCATCCCCACGGGGAAGGTTTTGCCCCATGCCCCGGTTCCCTTCTTCTTGGCTCAAATACTCTCGGGGGG
>RFIR01000391.1 GCA_003695135.1 Alphaproteobacteria bacterium
CCCCGCGATCTGGTCCGCACCCCGGCGGGGCGCGATCACTTCATTCGCAATCCCGGCGCGGGACATGCTACGCTGTGGACGGTGATCGGCAGCGCCGGCGATGACGGCGCGGTCTATCGCGCCGGCTGACGCGGGGGGAGGAGCGATGACGGCGGAGAAGGACGGGAGCGCGGCGGATCCCTTTCACGCCCGGCTTTCGGCGGCGCGCGCCGCAGCCGGCCCGCGCGATCCGGCCCATCAGAGCCGCGGCGGCCGGGCGCCGGAGCCGGCCGAGGAGGCGCTGGCCGATGCGCTGATGGAGATCTATGCCGAAGGCGTGCAAGATCAGGAGGCGGTGGCGGCGGAGCTGACGCGGCGCGGGGTCGAGGCGCCCATCTCGGGCCGGCACATGTGGGATGCCGAGCTGCTGATGTCGGAGCTCGCCCGGCTCAATGCCCGCTTCGACGAGGCCTATGCCGAGGGCGGTTATGGCGCTTGAATTCCGCGCGGTCAGCAAGTGGTTCGGCGAGGCGGAGACGGCGCTGCTGGCGCTGTCGGAGGTGAGCTTTCGCGTCGCGGACAGTGAGTTCGTCGCCATCGTCGGGCCGTCGGGCTGCGGCAAGTCGACCATCCTCAACATGGCAGCGGGGCTTTACGGGCCGTCGGCCGGCGAGGTTCTCGTGTCGGGCGAGCGGGTCTCGGGCCCCAATGCCCATGTCGGTTTCATGCTGCAGAAGGATCTGCTGCTGCCATGGCGATCCATCCGGGCAAATGTCGAATTCGGGCTGGAGGCGCGCGGCGTGGCCCGGGCAGGGCGCCGGGCACGCGCGATGGCCGAGCTTGCCCGCTGCCAGCTGGCCGGTTTCGAGGAGCATTACCCCTATCAGCTTTCGGGCGGCATGCGCCAGCGCGCGGCGCTGGCGCGAACGCTGGCCATCGACCCCGAGATCATCCTGCTCGACGAACCGTTCTCGGCCCTCGATGCCCAGACCAAGCTGATCCTGCAGGAGGTGTTCGCCCGCACCATCGCCGAGGCGGGCAAGACCACGCTCTTGATCACCCACGACCTGACCGAGGCGGTGATGATGGCCGACCGGGTGCTGGTGCTTTCCGAACGCCCCGGGCGGCTGGTGGCCGAGCTTGCCGTCCCCCTGCCCCATCGCGCCCATCCGCTGAAGCGTCGCGAGATGCCCGAGATCGGCCCCATCGCCGCCGAGCTGTTCGGCCATCTGCACCTGGCCGAGAAGGCAGCGTGAGGCGCGCCGCGCAAGGACGAAGATGACAATGACAGCAGACAACAGGAAGGACATCATGACAGGATTGAAAGGTCTGACACGTCGCATGGCCGTGACCGGGCTGGCACTGGCCACCGCAATTGGCACCGCACTCGCGCCCGGCAGCGCTGCCGCCAACGAGAAACTGGTCTATCTGTTTCCGGCGCCGGACTTCCTGCCCGCCTTCGCGCCGTTCCAGCTGGCCAAGGGCAAGGGCTATTTCGCCGAGGAAGGGCTCGATGTCGAATTCCGCGTCGGCAAGGGCGGGGCGGATGTCGCCAAGCAGGTCGCGCTGGGCAATGCCGATCTCGGCGGCGGCATCGGCGACACGCCGATCATCGTGCGCGCCAACGGGCTGAAGGTGCGCGGCGTCGCCCTTCTGGGCGGGCGCAGCCTGACCCGGCTGGCCTGGCGGGCCGACAGCGGCATCAAGGGACCGGCCGATCTGAAGGGCAAGCGCATCGGGGTGATGAGCTTTCAGGACACCACCTATTACAACATGCTGGGCGTGCTGGCCTCGGCGGGGCTGAGCAAATCCGATGCCGAGCTGCAGGCGGTGGGCCCGGGCGGGATCATCCAGCTCACCATCTCCGGCGATCTCGACGCCATATCCGCGGTGCCGGAATGGATCGGCGCCATCCGCGCCGCGGGCGTGAAGCTCGACAGCATGCCGATAGACGAGATCTTCCCGGCCATGGCGCAGGCGGTGCTCGCCTCCGACGACGTCATCGCCCGCCGGCCGGAGGCGATCCGCGGCTTCGTGCGCGCACTGACCCGGGCGATCAAGGACATCATGGCCGATCCCAAGGCGGCGGCGGCAGAATACGTCAGGATCGTGCCGCGCCATGCCGACAAGGAAGCCGCCATCGCCGCGGTCATGGCCGCCTATGCCGAGGGGGTCTACGCCACCGAGCCCGGCACCCCCTTCGGCGCCTTCGACCCGGCGCGGCTGAAGGCGGTGCAGGATTTCTACATCGCCAACGGCATCGTGCGCGAGGCGGTGCCGATCGAGGATCTCTACACCAACGACTTCGTCGCCGAGTGAAACGTTGCGGGCCGAACCGCCGGGTTGCGGGGCGGCCCGACATGAAGCGGGAGCGCAGCGCGTGACCGACACCCTGTCCCAGCCTCCGGCGGCCACAACCGGCGGCCATCAGGCCGCAAAGACCGGCCCGGTCCCGGACGCCCCCCCGGTCCGGCGCGTTTCGCTCCTGCGCCGGCAGGCGGTGCCGATCGCATCGGTGGGGCTGTTCGCTCTGTTCCTGCTGGCGTGGGAGATCCTGCCGCCGGCCTTCGGCATCCCGCGCTTCATCATTCCCACC
>RFIR01000392.1 GCA_003695135.1 Alphaproteobacteria bacterium
GATGATGATCGCCTTCATGCCGAAGCCGAACAGCACCATCAGCACCGGCACCAGCGCGGTCAGCGGCGCGGAGAGGAAGATGTTGACCCAGGGCAGCAGCAGCTCGTCGATCAGCCGGTTCTTGCCCATCAGGATGCCGGTCGGAATCCCGATCGCCACCGCAAAGAACACGCCGGCGACAAAGGCATAGGCGGTCTCGTAGAGCGCCTTCTGGAATGCGGGCGTGCCGAGGATCTCGAACAGCGTGGCCAGCACCTCGCTCAGCGGCGGCACGAAGAAGGTCAGCCCCGAACGGCCGACGATTTCCCACAAGAGGCCCCAGACGATCAGCGAGGACATGCCGGGAAGGCGGATGCCGAACAGCCTCATCGCCTACTCCACATAGGACCGCAGCGAGTTCCAGATCCGGTCGACGATGTCGAGATATTCCGGATCGCGGCGGATATTGGCCACATCCTTGGTCCGCAGCCCCTGGGGGCGGATGATCTCGGAGACCCGGCTCGGCCGTGGCAGCAGGATGGCGACCTGGTCGGAGACATAGACCGCCTCCTCGATCGAATGGGTGACGAAGATGAAGGTCTTGTTCTCGCGCGCCACCAGCCCCAGCAGATCCTCCTGGAACTTGCGGCGGGTCTGCTCGTCGACGGCCGAGAACGGCTCGTCCATCAGCAGCACCTCGGCATCGACCGACAGCGCGCGGGCCAGCCCCACGCGCTGGCGCATGCCGCCCGAAAGCTCGTGCGGGTAGCTCTGCTCGAAGCCCGAAAGCCCCACCTGCGCGATGTAGCGCTCGGCGATCGCCTCGCGCTCGGCCCGTGCCACCCCGCGCAGCTCCAGCCCGAAGGCCACGTTGCGCAGCACCGTCGCCCAGGGCAGCAGCGCGAAATCCTGAAACACGAAGGCGCGGTCGGGTCCCGGTCCGGTCACCGGACGGCCATTGACCCGGACCTCTCCGGCGCTGGGCTCCAGCAGGCCGGCGATGATCTTCAGAAGCGTGGTCTTGCCGCAACCCGAAGGCCCCAGCAGCGCGGTGAGCTGGCCGCGGGGAAAGTCGAGCGAGAGGTTCCTCAGCGCCTCCACCGAACCGTAATTCTTGGAGACGCCGCGCACCGTGACCGCCAGTTCCGGCGCATCGGCGGGTGCTTCGTCGGTGCCGGCGAGATCAGTCTGAGGCATAGCCACGGATGTTTCCCCTGAACAGCGTGTGTTCGAGCCGTTCCAGAAGGTTCAGGAACAGCACCGCCAGCACGATGATCGAAAAGATTGCCGCATACATGGAAGGGTAGTCGGCAACCGAACGGCTGTAGGTGATGATGTCGCCCACCCCGGTGGGGGTGATCTTGAGCTCGGCGAGGATCGCGCCGATGAACCCTGCCGAGACGCCGAGCCTGAGGCCGGAAAAGATGATGGGCGAGGCGGCGGGAATGACGATCTTGAGGATGATGTCGCGCCGGTTGCCGAGAAAGGCCCGCCCCATCTCCTTCAGCGAGGCCGGCGTGTTGCGCACCGCCCCGGCGGTGTTCAGTACGATCACCGGCATCGCCATGATGCAGACCACGAACACCTTCGAGGTCAGCCCGATGCCGTAGACCATGACCAGGAGCGGGATCAGCGCCGCCAGCGGCGCGGCCTGCATCACCACGAAGATCGGCGAGAACAGCCAGTCGAACCAGCCCGACAGGCCGATCCACAGCCCCAGCACGATGCCGAAAAAGGCCGAGATCGCCACCCCGACCGCCAGCGGCCGGAGCGTCTCGCCGAAGGCGGCGAACAGGCTGCCATCGGCGATCATCGCAAACAGCGCCGCCATCGAATCGATGAATGTCGGGAAGGCAAAGCTGATCGGTATTCGCCCCGCGATCTCCCACGCGCCGAAGACGATGGCCGCGGAGAGCAGTTTCAGGATGAGCGAGCGATGGGTCATGGGTCCAGTTCGGCGCGCCGGGCGGCGGCACCGGCCCCGGGGGCGGGGCCGGTGCGCTGCACGGTCACTTGCCGAGCTTTTCCAGCGCGCGGTCGAGCGGCGCGAAGTACCAGAAGTCGTTGATGTCGAGCGTGGCGGGATCGCCCTCCAGCTGCCCGGCCTTGGCATACCATTCCAGGTCGGCCATGGCCGCCTTGCGGCCGCCGCCGTCGCGATCATAGAGCCCGCCCTCGACCGCCTCGGCATAGAACTTGTCGAGACTGTCGAGGATCTCCTTGGGAAGCTGGCCGATCGGGCCGTTCGGATCGGTCTCGCGGCGCACGATGGTGGGATCGTCATTCATGTCGCGCCAGACCGACAGCAGCGCCTGAACGAAGATGTCGACCGATTTCTCGTTGGCCTTGATCCAGTCGAGATTGGCGAACAGCGCCTCGTCGGAGGCCTCGACATCGAACATCGGCAGCACGTTGAACTTGTCGCCATGCTCGCGCATGATCCGGTTCTTGTTGGCCAGATCGATGATCGTCGCCTCGGCCTGGCCGGCGATCAGCGCCACCACCCGGTTGGCCGAACCCGGCACGTAGGAGCGCTTGCCGAACTTGATGCCCAGCCTGTCCTCGATGACGTTGGCGATGGAATCGGTGCCGCCGCCGCGCGAATGCAGCAGGATCGGCACGCCGTTCAGATCCTCCAGGCTGGAATACTTCTTCACCGCGACGGGAAAGAATTTCAGCTTGGAAAGCTGGAAGATGATCCGGACCGGCGCCCGCGCGCGCTGCATCGCCGCGTAGGGCGTGCCGAAGCCGATATCCATCTGCCCCGACAGCACCGCCTGGATCGCCAGCTCCTCGTCCGAGAACGCGGTCCATTCATAGTCGAGCCCCATGGCCTTGGCGCGGTCGAGCGCGACGAAGAACGCCGCCATCTCGTCCGAGGGGGTCTCGGCCAGCGCGATGCGGATCTTGTCCGCCTGCGCCGCCTGCGCCATCAGCCCGCCGGCGAGCACCGCCGCCGCGCAGAGCCGGGCCGTCCTGTTCAGAAATCCCAACATGTCACTCCTCCTCGCTGTCTTCGGTTCGTTGCGTTGTCGGCGCTGCCGCGCCGGTCTCTCCTCCCGCCCGTCAGATCTCCCCGAACAGCCGCGCCGAGACCGAACCGAGATGGTTGCGCATGGCCGCATGGGCCTCGGCCGGATCGCGCGCCTCGATCGCCTGCGCGATGCGGTCATGCTCGGCAAAGCTGGGATGGTCGCGCGGCGGGCGGTCGGAATGGCGGATGACGCTGTTCCATGCCACCGCGCGCCGGACCTGATTGAGCTGGTCGAACAGCTCCAGAAGCAGCATGTTGCCGGTCGCCTCGGCGATGGCTCGGTGAAAGGCATCGTCCTGGGCCTCGTATTCGTCCCAGCTCGGCGCCTCGACCGCGCGGTCGCGCGCGGCATGGATGCGCCGGACCGCGCTGTCGGAGGCGTTGATCGCCGCCTCGCGGGCGACGGCCGGCTCCAGGCACAGCCGCGCGCGCATCATGTTGACGGGCGAGACCTGCTGGCTCAGCTCGCTGAGCCGCCGCGGGCGCGACGGGCCGGCATTGGCGGCGATGAAGGTGCCCTTGCCGACATGGCGCCAGATCCTGCCCTGCCCCTCCAGCGTCTCCAGCGCCTTGCGCAGCATGGTGCGCGTCATGCCGAGCTCGACCATCAGGTCGCGCTCGGGCGGCAGCCGGTCACCGGGCGCGTAACCGCCCTCGGCGATGAACTCGGTCAGCCGCGCGATGGCGAATTCGCGATCTGTCGCTCCCGGATTCGTGAGCACGCCGCCTCCAGATTGGTACACCAATATGGTTGCATTGGTCTGATTTAGCGTTAATCATGGCGCGGACGCAACAGGAAATACGGCGGCATCCGGTTTTGGTTCGATTGATTCGGGCAAATCGGTGGATTATGCCGACAGGAGGGAGAAGACGGATGGAAGGGACGGTTCCGCAATTCGTGATCGATGCGCCGCCCGTGGTGGCCCTGCCCGTGGCCGGCACCGACGCGCTGTTTCCGGTGCGCCGGGTCTACTGCATCGGCCGCAACTACGCCGCGCATGCCATCGAGATGGGCCATGACCCCGACCGCGAACCGCCCTTCTTCTTCCAGAAGAATCCCGACAATCTCGACCCCTCGGGCGAGTTTCCCTATCCCCCGCATTCCTCCGACGTGCATCACGAGGCGGAGATGGCGGTGATGCTGAAATCGGGCGGCACCGACATCCCGGTCGCGCGCGCGCTCGATCACGTCTATGGCTATGCGCTGTCGCTCGACATGACCCGGCGCGATCTGCAGGGCGCGCAGAAGAAGCTCGGCCGGCCGTGGGAAATCGGCAAGGCCTTCGAGCGCTCGGCCCCGGTGGGGCCGGTGCATCCCGTCTCGGCGGTGGGCCATCCCAGTGCGGGCAGCATCACGCTGAAGGTCAATGGCGAGCTGCGCCAGCAGGGCGATCTCAACCAGATGATCTGGAAGGTACCGGAGATGATCGCCTATCTCTCGGAATATTTCGAGCTGGCCGCGGGCGACGTGATCCTGTCCGGCACGCCCTCTGGTGTGGCAGCGGTGGTTCGCGGCGACGTGATGGAGGTGGCCGTCGACGGCCTCGGCGCCATGACGGTCAGGGTGGTCTGAGGCATGTTGCGCGTCATTCGGTTCACTCGGAGTCCCGGCGAAAGGGCAGGCGACCGCCCGGGTGGGCGCGAATGCGCCCGCCTGTGGGGCGGGCGGGCGCATGCCCGTGTCGCTTCGCGCCACGGGCGGGTGAGCCCTCTCGGGTGGGACATTCGCTAGCGACGACAAGGGAGGAGCGGTCCGGTCAGATGCAGGATGCGGCGGTCAGCGCGGAGCAGTCGGCAGAGGTCCTGACCCTGTCGCTGGCGACGTGGGACCACGACCGGGTGATGGCGCTGCATGACGGCCGCATCCGGGTGCCTGGGGTGACGCTGGCCGGCACCATCGCGCCCACCGCGCAGCTGTTTCCCGCCGCCGTCGGCCCCGCGCCCTACGACCTCACCGAGATGTCGATCTCCAGCCACGTGATGCAGGTCTCACGCGGGACCGGCGAATACGTCGCCCTCCCCGCCTTCGTCAGCCGCGCCTTTCGCCATTCGGGCTTCTTTGCCCGCGCCGGTTCCGGCATCGAGAGCCCGGCCGATTTTGCCGGCCGCCGCATCGGTGTGCCGGAATACCAGATGACTGCCGCGTTGTGGATGCGCGGTATCCTCGCCGACGATTACGGCGTTGACCCCCGCGACATTCACTGGCGCACCGGCGCGCTCGATGCCGGCACAAGGCGCGAGCGGCTGGCGCTCGATCTGCCCGAGGGCATGGTGGTCGAACCCGTTGCCGAGGGCGAGACGCTTCAGGATCTGCTGATCACGGGCGAGATCGACGGCCTCCTGGCGCCGAAGCCGCCCCGGGCCTTTCTCGACGGCGACACGCGGCTCGTGCGCCTCTTCCCCGATTTCGAGGCGGCCGAGCGCAACTGGCATGCACGCACCGGGTTCTTTCCGATCATGCATGTGATCGGCCTGCGCCGGTCGCTGGCCGAGGCGCATCCCTGGCTGCCGCGGGCGCTTTACGACGGTTTCGTGCAGGCGCGCGACCTGGCGCTGGCCCGGCTGCGGGAGGTCTGGCTTGCCAATGCCAACCGGCTGTCGCTGCCCTGGCTGGGCGCCTGCATGGAACGCATGCTGGCCGCGCTCGGCCCCGACTGGTGGAGCTACGGCTTCTCGGCCAACCACGCCGAGCTTGCCGCCATCTGTCGCTATTCGGCCGAACAGTATCTGGCCGCCCGAACCGTCGAACCGGAGGAGCTGTTCCACCCGTCTCTTCTGGAGACGTGACACGCACCCGCCGGGCCGGCGCCCGCCGGCGGGACGAACGATGCAACGCGCCGGACAACATGGAGGAGACAATGACCCGTTTTGATCGTCGAGGCTTCCTGAAGACCTCTGCCGCCGCATCGGCGCTGGTGCTGGCCGCGCCGCATGTGGTGCGCGCCGCCGGTTACCCCGAGCGCAACATCGACGTGATCATCCCCACCCGCGAGGGCGGCGGCGCCGACCGCAACTTCCGCGCCTTCACCAGCATCTGGAGGACCAAGCTGGGGGTGGATTTCGAGCCCGGCTTCTTCCCCGGCGCCTCGGGCCGGGTCGGCTACGAGGTCTACATGGGCAAGCGCAAGCCCGACTGCTACAGCCTGATCTTCGGCAATATGGGGCCGGAGGTGCTGAACTGGGTGATGCA
>RFIR01000393.1 GCA_003695135.1 Alphaproteobacteria bacterium
ATCTTCGAGCAGATGAGCCAGGAGCATATCGACTACATGCTCTCGAAGATCCCGCGCAACCGGTTCCTGGAGGTCGGGGAGGCCGCGGCGATGATCACCTGGCTGGCGGGGCCGGAGAATTCCTTTGCCACCGGCGCGGTGTTCGATCTCTCCGGCGGGCGCGCGACCTATTAGGGCGTGTCGTGCACGGCCGTGTTCACTCGCCCGAAAGCGAGCCAGGCATGCCGTCGCCCTGTCCGGGAGGGATCCCGCCATCCCGGGTCCGGCGGCGAGCCCGTGCCCGCCGGGGGTCTCGAGCCCGTCCCGAGGAATGGGCCACCGCGGCCTGGTCTGGCCAGCCTGAACGGTTGCACGGGGCGGCTGCCTCGCAGGCGCCGCCGCAGACCCGGATCTGACCTCGGCTTGGCGCAAACCTTCATCGGCGCCGGCATGGGCACGGCCAGACTCGAGGTTTGTCAGCCCGGCCGCGGTGATCACCGCCGCTGCCACTACGCCGGCGATCCGGCGCTGGCCGCGTGGTCCCGGCGGCAGGGCCCTGCTCGCACTCGAGGCCACCAGCCGCCACGACCGGGCGCTGCGCGCTGAGGCGTGGGGAGGATACAAACTTTACAGTTTCGACGTCATCAATTAGCGTTGATCAAATTTTTTTACGCAGGAGCTGTCGATATGATGATCTCGCGTAGACGCAGCAGAAAATTGTTCCTTGTACTATGTCTGCTCACGGTTTCGGGGTGCTCTGCGACTTTTCAGGGAGCACCGGTGCCGACGGTCAATGCCGAGACCGAAGTCTCTAAGCTGGAACAATTCTACAGAACAGACAGTATCATTGACTACTACCAGGCCACCACCGATCGCACGGGCAAGCGCAACAGGATCATCGCCGCGCGCATGCAAGCCATTGATCTGAGGTTCTCGGAGTATCTCCTGATACTGGCAACCGAGCTGCGCACGGCAGGATACGGTGTCGATCTTGCCAGCATCGCCTTGACAGGAACGGCGAGCGTCATCACGCCGGTCAAAACGATTCAGATCCTGACGGCGATCGATACGGCACTAAAGGGCGCACGAACCGGATTTCAGAAGGATATGCTCGCCGAACAGACCCTGCCCATTCTGCTCAATTCAATGGTCGCGAACCGCAAGCGAATCGCCACCCAGATCTGGAACGGGCTTTCGAAGAGCGACGATGAATATCCCCTGGCGCTCGCACTCTCGCAGGTCGCGGAATATGAACGCGCCGGCTCGATTGCCGGAGCAATGCTGAAGGCGCAGGAGGATTCGGCCACTGAAGTGAAGGCCGCAGACCAGGCATTCCAGAACCGCGTTCTCAAGCTGGCTTTCGGCTCGAGCCCGAGCGCGGAACGGCTCAAGTCCTGGGTGGACGATGCATCGGTCAGCGAGCAGGTCCGTCGCGGGCGACTTGCCCGGATCCAGAAGGAGCTCACCAAGGCGCAGCAGGCCAAACTTACAGGATGCGCCTTGCCCGCCGAGATCGCGCTGGTGACGGTAAGTGCCGAATGCGAACCCATCCTGCAACTGATCGCCGACCAATTGCTCGGGGGCTGATCCATGTGCGATTCCGTCATCATCGAAGGGATTCCGACAAAGGCAAAGGCGGATCAGACCGCCCGGATCCTGAGGCTGCCTTGCCCGGACTGCACGGTGGAGGTAACCGGCGGTCCCTCGCCCGCGCCCTACACGGTCAGGCGACTCTGTCCAGCCGCCGACGACGCCGCGACGGCTGCCAGCGCAACCGCGGGTTCCCCAACCATCGCCCCGCCCCGGCAGCGTCCGGGTGTTCTCGGATTCCTCGACTTCATCGCCAACTACGAAAGCACCGGCAACTACAACGCCCGCTTCGGCGATGCCGCAAACCAGACCGATCCGAAATTCACCGCACTCACCATCGATCAGGTCCAGGCATGGCAGGAAGGGCGCAAGTTCTCTGCCTGCGGCAAGTACCAGATCATCCGCGATACGCTGCGCGGGCTCAAGGCATCGATGAATCTGAGCGGTGCCGAACTCTATGATGAAGAGATGCAGGACCGCATGGGTACAAGGCTGCTCGAAGGACGCGGTCTGGCCAGCTATCTCTCCGGAGGACTCGAGCGAGAGGATTTTGCCCTCGCCGTAGCGCGTGAATGGGCGGCACTTCCCGGGGTGAAGGAACCCTTCGGCCCCAAGGGCGTCTATGATGGTGATGGGGTGAACCAGGCACGAGTCGACGTTCCAACCTATCTTGCCGCGCTTGACAGGCTGAAGTCCGAAGCCGGCGGCTGAAACCCGTGAGAATCGGGTAGCGCCCGGCAGAGCGTTTCTCTATCCGTTCCGGGACCAGACTCGGAGCTACCACCCATGGCGCGCATCCTCATCACCTCGGCACTGCCCTATATCAACGGCATCAAGCATCTGGGCAATCTGGTGGGCTCGCAGCTGCCCTCGGATGCCTATGCCCGCTACATGCGCGCCCGCGGCCATGAGGTGATGTTCATCTGCGCCACCGACGAGCACGGCACCCCGGCCGAACTCGCCGCCGCCCAGGCCGGCAAGCCGGTCGCCGAATACTGCGCCGAGATGTATCAGGTGCAAAAGCGCCTCGGCGAGGGCTTCCGGCTGTCCTTCGACCATTTCGGCCGCTCCTCCTCGGCGCGCAACCACGCGCTGACCCAGCATCTGGCCGTCCGCCTCCACGCCGCCGGGCTGATCGAGGAGGTCACCGAGAGGCAGGTCTATTCCGTCGCCGACGGCCGCTTCCTGCCCGACCGCTATATCGAGGGCACCTGCCCCAATTGCGGCTATGAGCGCGCGCGCGGCGATCAGTGCGAGAACTGCACCAAGCAGCTCGACCCCACCGATCTGATCACTCCCCGCTCGGCCATCTCCGGCGCCACCGAGCTGGAGGTGCGCGAGACCCGGCACCTTTACCTCAGACAGTCGGCCATGCGCGACCGGCTGGAGGCCTGGATCGACAGCAAGACCGACTGGCCGGTGCTGACC
>RFIR01000058.1 GCA_003695135.1 Alphaproteobacteria bacterium
CAGCCAGTCGGGCGCCAGCGGCGTGAGGCGGATGTCGCGCACCGCATAGGCCTCGCGCTCGGCGATGCCGATCCAGCCGCGGCCATGGGCAAGCCGGCCCTTACGGATGCGGCGGATCTCGGGCGTCCCGGCGGCGGCGAGCCGGATCACCCCGCCGCGGGTGGGTTCGATGACCGGTGCGAGCACCCTGCCGGTCGAGATCGGGTCGGCGAATTCCTTCGGCGCCGACGGCCCGACCGCGGTGACGATCTCGCGCTCGGCATCGGCGATGCGGTAAAGCCCCGCCTCCGGCGCCCGGAACTCGCCGGTCCAGCGGCCGGGGCGGGTGAGCTTCAGCGTCAGCACGGTCTCAGCCCCGTCCGGCCCGGTCACGGTCACATCTTCGGGCAGGTCCTTCAGCGAACGGCGGGTGATGCGGATCAGCGCGCCGGAGACCTCGGCCACCAGCGCCTCCTCCTCCAGCTCCGGCTCCTTCATCAGCCAGTGCGCCAGCCGGCGCAGCAGTTCCGCCTGCGGTCCGCCGCCCTCAAAGCCGCGCGTCCACAGCCAGGCATGATCGGAGGCGAGCATCGCCACCCGTCCCTTGCCCGGCCGGTCGAGGATCAGGAGCGGCCGGTTCCCGGGGCCCGCCATCAGCGTCTCGCCCCGCGTCGCCTTCATCTCGATCAGCCGGAACCAGCGGCCCCAGGAAGGCTCGGAGCCGCCGGGCGGCGGCAGCGCGCCCTCCAGCGCCTCGGTCACCGGATGGCGGAAACCGGTGGGCGTGACCTGCGGGCGATAGCCCTTCTCGACGATCCTTCCGGTCGGATCGGCGGGCAGCACCTCGCGGATCGGGGTGCGGTGCAGGCTTTCCAGCCCGGCATAGGTGGGGCCGGAGGCGACCAGTACCGCGCCGCCTTCCTCGACATAGCGCACGACATTGGCCAGATAGGTGCGCGGCAGCACGCCGCGCCGGCGGTAGCGGTCGAAGATGATCAGATCGAACTCGTCGATCTTTTCCATGAACAGCTCGCGGGTGGGAAAGGCGATCAGCGACAGCTCGAAGACCGGCACCCCGTCCTGCTTCTCCGGCGGGCGCAGGATGGTGAAATGCACCAGATCGACCGATGGATCGGCCTTGAGCAGGTTGCGCCAGGTCCGCTCGCCCGGATGCGGCTCGCCCGAGACCAGCAGCACCCGCAGCCGGTCGCGCACGCCGTTGATGGTGACCACCGCGGCATTGTTGCGCTCGGTCAGCTCGCCATCGAGGACCGGGGTGGAAAGCTGGATGATGTTGGCCCCGCCATGGGCGATCTCGAGCGGCAGCTCGATCGAGCGGCCCACCGGCACCCGCAGGCTGAAGGCGGGCTTGCCGTCGATGGCCACGCGCAATTCGGCATCTCCCGCCACCCCCTCCGGCGTGGCGCCGAGCGGCGCGATCATCAGCTTCAGCGTGACTTCCTCGCCGACGATGCCGAAGGCGGGTGCCGCCTGAAGCTTCAGCGCCCGGTCCCATTCGTCCTCGCGCCCCGTCAGAAGCAGGTGCAGCGGGGCAGGAAAGCTCTCCAGCACGTCGGCGTCATGGACCTGACCGTCGCTGATCAGAATGGCCCCGGCGATGCGGTCGGGCGAGACCTCGGCCGCCGCCTCGCTCAGCGCCGTCATCAGCCTTGTGCCGGGGTCCGCGGCGATGCCGGTCTGCGGGTGCAGCCGTACAACCCTCGTCTCGACCGGCGCGGCGTCGGGACGCGCCCTGGCAAAGCGCTTCAGCGCCGCCTCGACCGCCTCGGCGGTGTCCGCGGTCAGGGCTGCGCGATCCTCGATCTCCTGGCTTGCACTCTCGTCGATCACCACGAAGACCACATCCGACAGCGGATCGCGCAGCTCCTCGCGCAGGGTCGGGCCGGCCAGCGCCGCGAGCAGCACCGCAAAGCCGAGGCCCCGCAGCCACCAGCCGGCGCCGCCGCGCCACAGCGCGAAGATCACCAGCACCAGCGCGGCGCCGGCCAGCGCGGCCAGCAGCGGCAGCGGGATCAGCGGGGCGAAGGAGATGGCGGCGTGCATCGCTACTGCCCCAGCCGGTCGAGCAGGGCCGGAACGTGCACCTGATCGGATTTGTAGTTCCCGGTCATCACATGCATCACCAGATTGATGCCGAAGCGCCAGGCCATCTCGCGCTGGCGATCGCCGCCCAGCGCCCGGCCCACCGGGAACATCGGCCGGCCGGAGCTGTCCATCGCCCAGGCCGCGGCCCAGTCATTGGAGCCGATCACCACCGGCGTCACCCCGTCATTGAGGTTGCGGAACGGCATGCCCTCCACCTGCTCGACATTCTGCGCCGCCTCCACCCAGACCTGGCCTTCGATGAAGCGGCCGGGAAAGCTCTGGATCAGGTAGAAGGTGCGGGTCAGCACATGGTCGGCCGGCACCGGCTCCAGCGGCGGGATGTCGAGCTGGGCGGCGATCTTCTGCAGGATGCGGCCATTGGGCGTGCCGCGGCCGATGCCGGCGCCGAGATTGGCGTCGCGGGTGTCGAAGACGATCATGCCGCCCGAACGCAGATAGGCGTTGAGCCGGGCGATCGCCGCGGGCGAGGGCGCGCGCTGGCCTTCCGAGATCGGCCAGTAGAGCATGGGGAAGAAGGCAAGCTCGTCACGCTCGATGTCCACCGCCATCGGCTCGCCCGGCTCGATGGCTGTGCGCGCGGTCAGCATGCGCGAGAGACCGGCGAGCCCGGCGGCGCTGATCCGGTCGACCTTCGCATCGCCGGTGACGACATAGGCGAGCACGGTCTCGCGGGTGGCGCGGATCGCGGTTTCCTCGTCGACCTCCTGCGCCGCGGCCGGTGCGGGCGGCAGGCCGAGCGCGAGGCCGAGGGCAAGGAGCGTTACCGCCGTCGCCGCGACCCGCCGCCGGCCGAAGCCGAGCCGCCCGCCGATCCAGAGCGCGGCGATCAGGTCGAGCGCCATGAGCGCCAGCGCCGCCATCAGGAACCAGTGCATCAGACCCGTCTCCTCGCTCGCGCCCAGTTCCTCGCGCAGGGCGCCGGCGGGCGGATCGGCGGCGGGTTCCAGCTCGGCCTCCCGGTCCAGAAGGTTGATCGCCACCACCCGGTCGCCTGCGCTGTAGAGCCCCGGCGGCGCATCCGGTCCCGGCCGCCCCTCCGCCAGACGCGCGCCCGGCACGCCGGACAGCGCACTGGCATCCATGGGCCGGCCGAAGCCGTCGAGCACCAGCTCGGGCGTCCAGATCAGCCCCTCGAGATCGGCCGCCTGCGGCCCGCCGGCGCGGGCGCTGACCGCGAGCCGTTCGAGCATCTGCACGAACAGCCCCGAAAGCGGCAGGCTCGACCATTCGGCATTGGCGGTGACATGGAACAGCACCACCCGGCCCTCGCCCTCCTCGCGCGAGGTCACCAGAGGCGTGCCGTCCTCCAGCGCCGCGATGATGCGGTCGGGCAGCTCGACATCGGGCTGGGCCATGACCTGGCGTTTCACCGTGACCTCGTCGGGCACCGGCAGGCCGGCAAAGGGGCTGGTTGGGGGAAAGGGGCGCAGCGTCTTGGGATCACCCCAGGACATGGTGCCGCCCACCGTGCGCCCGCCGCCCGCGCGCAGCCGCACCGGCAAGAGCGGGTCGAGCGCGGTCTCGCCCGCCGCGCGGGCCAGACGCGGCCCGGCAAAGCGCAACAGCAGGCCGCCCTTGCGCACCCATGCCTCCAGCGCCTCGCGCTCCTCCGGCGCGAAGGTGCCGATATCGGCCAGCACCAGCACGTCGGGGCTGGCGGCCAGCATGTCGGCCAGCGAGGCCTCGATCACCTCCGCCGTCGGCACCAGCGCCTTGCGCAGATAATGCAGCGGCGAGACAAGCGTGGCGCCTTCCTGTTCCTGCGCACCCGACAGCAGCCCGACCTTGCGCCGGCGCACCGCGGCATCGGTCAGCGTCACCGCCCCGGCCGCGGGCCTGCCGATGATGGCCAGCCGGGTGATGCGGTTGCGCAGCTCCAGCGGCAGGTCGAATTCGGCGGTGGCCAGACGCTCGCCCTCGGCGAATCCGGCCTCGGCGATGGCGAGCCGCCGCTCGGTGCCGCCGGGATCGTTGCCGAGCGCGACGACGGAGAGCGTCTCGGCCGCATCGGCAGCGGCGCGGACGGCATCGACCTTCAGAAGCCCGTCCTCCAGCCGCGCGGGGCGCAGCCCCGGCACGGTGCGGGGCGGGTCGATCACGGTCAGGGTGCCGGCGCCCGCCAGCGTCTCGTCCAGCCGGTCCGTTCCATGCGCCAGCCCGTCGCGCAGCCACCAGCTGTCGATGCCGGCGCTATTGGCGGCGATCGCCGCGCCCAGCCATTCCGCCCAGCCGGCACGATCCGGCGCCCAGGCGCGCGGCTGCAGCGCATCGATCCGGCCCTGCCAGTCCGCAGCGGGGCGCAGGTCGAGCCGCGCCTCGGCCGGCGGGGTATCGGCCAGGGCGACCAGCGCCACCGGCCGCCCGGCGCGGCCGGCCTGATCCAGAAGCTCGCGCAGCCGGTCGCGCCGTGCCTCCCAATCCGCGGCCGAGGCCCAGCCGCCATCCATGACGATCAGCACCGGCCCCGTGCCCGACATCGGCTGGCGCGGGTTGAGGATCGGCTCGGCAAAGCCGAGGATCGCCGCGGCCAGCGCAGCGATGCGCAGCAGGAGCAGCCACCACGGCGTGCGTTCGGGGATGCGTTCGGGATCCTTCAGCCCCAGCAGCAGCCTGACGCCGGGAAAGCGGATCCGCCGTGGCGCCGGCGGGATGGCGCGCAAGAGAAACCACAGCACCGGCAGCGCGGCGAGCGCGGCCAGAAGCCAGGGGTTGAGAAAGGCGAGTGAACCGATGCTCAGCATGGGCCTGTCGTCATCCTCCCGCCCGCGCCAGACCGCCGATGGCCATGTAGAGCCAAAGGAGCGCGGCGCGCGGGCTGTCGGTGGTGTGATGGATCAGCGCGTGCCAGCCGGTGCGCCGGGCCATGTCGTGCAGCGTCGCCTGGCGCTCGGCCAGCCTTGCGCGATAGGCCTCGCGCAGCGCCCTTGCCCGCTGGGTCTCGAAATCGACGACGCCGCCCATGCTGCGAAACACCACCCTTCCGTCGAAGGGAAAGCTCTCCTCGGCCGGGTCGAGGATCTGGACGCAGGCGCCAACGACGCCCGCCTCGGCCGCGCGGCTCAGCGCCGGGAACACCTCGTCGCGCGGCCCCATGAAATCGCTCAGAAACACCGCCCGGCCGCCCCTGACCATCGGATCGTCGGGCGGGGCGCCGTAATCAGGCCGATCGGGCGCATCGGTGGCCAGCTCGGTGGCGATGCGGGTCAGCTGCGCCTCGCCCGAACGCGGCCGCGCCGCCGGCGTGCCCATCAGCGCCACCCGCTCGCCGCCGCGCACCAGCAGCACCGACAGCGCCAGCGCCAGCAGCCGCGCGCGCGCACCCTTGCTGCGCCGGGCGAGATCCGAGCGGTAATCCATCGCCAGCGAATCATCGACCCAGATCTGCACCGATTGCGCCGATTCCCATTCCATCTGCCGAATGTAGAGCGCGTCCGACCGCGCCGACTGCCGCCAGTCGATGCGCTCGGCCGTGTCCCCCGGCACCGCGTGGCGGAACTGCCAGAACGCCTCGCCCGGCCCCGCCCGCCTGCGGCCATGCACGCCGGACACCACGGTGTGGGCCAGCCGCTCGGCCTCGGCCATCAGCGGCGGCAGCGTCCCGGTGATGCGCTCGGCATCGCGCCGCAGCCACTCGGCCCCGCGCCGCGCCTCGGGGGCGGTTTCGTTCATCGCAACGGTCTCATGCCGCCGCCTTGCGGGCGGCGACGCGTTCGACCAGCCCGTCGATGATGCCCTCCAGCGTCCGTCCCTCGGCGCGGGCGGCAAAGCCCAGCGCCATGCGGTGGATGAGCGCCGGCCGGGCCAGCGCGAACACATCCGTGAGCGCCGGGGCGAGCCGGCCCTGGATCAGCGCGCGGGCGCGCACCGCCAGCATCAGCGCCTGCGCCGCGCGCGGGCCGGGTCCCCAGACCACCGAGGCGGTCACCTCCTCGTCGGCATCGGCACTGCCCGGCCGCGCCGCGCGCACCAGATCGAGGATCGCCTCGACCACCGCCTCGCCCACCGGGATGCGCCGCACCAGACGCTGCGCCGCCATCAGCTGCGCGGCGTCGAGCACCTGCTCGGCCGCGGCATCCTCGACGCCGGTGGTGGCCAGCACGATCTCGCGCTCGTCCTCGCGCGAGGGATAGTCGACGTCGATCTGCAACAGGAACCGGTCGAGCTGCGCCTCGGGCAGCGGATAGGTGCCCTCCTGCTCGATCGGGTTCTGGGTGGCCAGCACGTGGAAGGGTGCGGGCAGGTCGCGCCGCGCCCCGGCGACGGTGACGTGATGTTCCTGCATCGCCTGCAGGAGTGCCGACTGGGTGCGCGGGCTGGCGCGGTTGATCTCGTCGGCCAAGAGCAGCTGGCAGAAGATCGGGCCTTCGATGAAATGAAAGGCCCGGCTGCCATCCTGCGCGGTCTGCAGCACCTCCGCGCCGATGATGTCGGCCGGCATCAGGTCGGGGGTGAACTGCACCCGCCCGGTATGAAGGCCGCTGACGGTGCCGATGGTCTCCACCAGCCTTGTCTTGGCCAGCCCCGGCACACCGACCAGCAGCCCGTGCCCGCCGCACAGGAGCGTGATCAGCGCCAGCTCGACCACCGTCTCCTGCCCGATCACCCGGCGGGCGACCTGTGCGCGCATCCGCTGCAGCACCTCGCCGGTGGCCTCGATCTCGGCCAGCATGGCCGCGCCGGTCTCGCCCTGGGATTCGCTCATCAGCTCTGCCTCCGGCCCGTCGCGCGGGGTCTCTGTTAGGGATTGATTGCTGGAGATTCTAGGCGGTTGCGTTGTAAAGTCCAGCGCGGCGGGCTTTCAGAGGGAGAATTGTCCCATGACCGGCGATCAAAGCTCTGCGACCACGGCCCGGGCCGGCGACGACGCGCCGGCCCCGGATGCCGACGCGCTGGCGCGAACCGCGCGCGAGGTCGCCCGGCGCGGCCTGCCGCCAGTGCATCTGTGGAATCCGCCCTTCTGCGGCGATCTCGACATCCGCATCGCCCGCGACGGGCTGTGGTACTATCTCGGCACGCCGATCGGGCGCATGCCGCTGGTCAAGCTGTTCGCCTCGATCCTGCGCCGTGACGAGGACGGGAAATACTATCTCGTCACCCCGGTGGAGAAGGTCGGCATCCGCGTCGACGACGCCCCCTTCGTCGCGGTGGATTTCCGGGTCGAGAACCCCGGCCCCGATCAGGTTCTGGTCTTTCGCACCAATCTCGACGACGAGGCCGCGGCCGGGCCGGAGCACCCGATTCGCGTCGAGCGCGACCCGGAGACCGGCGAGCCCTCACCTTACGTCCACATCCGCGCCCGGCTCGAGGCGCTGATCGACCGCAAGAGCTTCTATCGCCTCGTCGAGATCGGCGAGCACGAGAATGGCTGGTTCGGCCTGCGCTCGGGCGGGGTGTTCTTCCCGATCATCCCCTCGGCCGAACTGGAGGTCTAGCGAGCCGGCTCCGTGCAGGCGGAAAGCTCGCGCACCGACACCGCCGGTCGCCACCCTGTTTCCTTCTTCTTGGCGCCAATACTCCAGGGGGTGAATGCTCCGCAGGAGCAGAGGGGGACAGCGTCCCCCTCTCCGCCGGTTCCGCCGGGGCAAAACACCGGCGCACCGCGCGGAGCGTTGTCAATAATTTGCAGATCAACTGGGACGCCCGTCACTTTATTTACTTAATAGCTACGTTGATTCAGGCATTTATTGCGTAATTGACAGAATCGCGCCACAAAAGCCCATGGGTGGGTTTCAGCTTCGCGAGATGCGTGCGCCCCCCGCCGACACAGATGTCCCTGGGAGGATAGGAATGAAATTGTACTCCGTCAGCCGCCGCGGCCTGCTCAAGGGCGGCGCCGTGCTCGGCGCCGGTCTCGCCGCGCCGACGATCTTCACCTCGCGCGCCTCGGCCTTCACCAACGAGCCGACCGGCTCGACCGTGACGCTCGGCTTCAACGTGCCGCAGACCGGCCCCTATGCCGAAGAGGGCAAGGACGAGCTGCGCGCCCAGCAGCTCGCCGTCGAGCATCTCAACGGCGAGGGCGATGGCGGCATGCTCAACACCTTCAGCTCCAAGGCGCTGCAGGGCAACGGCATCCTCGGCAAGAAGGTGACCTTCGTCACCGGCGACACCCAGACCAAGTCGGATGCCGCCCGCGCCAGTGCCAAGTCGATGATCGAGAAGGACGGCGCCATCATGATCAATGGCGGCTCGTCCTCGGGCGTCGCCATCGCCGTTCAGGGCCTGTGCCAGGATGCCGGCGTGATCTTCATGGCCGGCCTGACCCATTCCAACGACACCACCGGCAAGGACAAGAAGGCCAACGGCTTCCGCCACTTCTTCAACGCCTACATGTCGGGCGCCGCGCTGGCGCCGGTGCTGAAGAACGCCTATGGCGCCGACCGCCGCGCCTATCACCTGACGGCCGACTACACCTGGGGCTGGACCCAGCAGGAATCGATCGTCGCCGCGACCGAGGGCATCGGCTGGGAAACCGTCGAGACCGTGCTGACCCCGCTGGCCTCGACCGACTTCTCCTCCTACATCGCCCCGGTGCTGAACTCGGGCGCCGACGTGCTGGTGCTCAACCACTATGGCGGCAACATGGTCAACTCGCTGACCCAGGCGGTGCAGTTCGGCCTGCGCGACAAGACGGTCAACGGCAAGCAGTTCGAGATCGTCGTGCCGCTCTATTCGGAGCTGATGGCCAAGGGCGCGGGCGAGAACATCAAGGGCGTGCTGGGCTCGATGAACTGGAACTGGCAGCTCGACGATGCCGGCACCAAGGCCTTCGTGCAGTCCTTCGGCAAGAAGTACGGCTTCCCGCCCTCGAACTCGGCCCAGACCTGCTATGCCCAGGTCATCCTCTATGCCGATGCCGTGGCGCGCGCCGGTTCGTTCAACCCCTGCGCGGTGGTCGAGGCGCTGGAAGGCGGCGACAGCTCGCTGCCCGGCGTCAGCTCGGCGGCCAACAAGGGCTTCCTGTTCGACGGGCTCGGCAACGGCCCGACCCTCTACCGCTCGGCCGATCACCAGTGCTTCAAGGACGTGCTGGTGGTGAAGGGGCGCGAGAACCCGACCACCGAATACGACACGCTGGAGATCGTGGAGAAGACCCCGGCGGCGCAGGTCTGGTACGAGCCCGATCACCCGATGTTCGCCGGCGGCAATCTCGGCACCTGCAACCCGGGCGCCTGAGCCACCCCCGACACGCAACCGGTCGGCCCCGCCCGGGCCGGCCGGACCATCCGGTCTCACGGCCGGCCCTTCCCCCTGATGCTGGAGCGGGGCTATGGACGCAATCATCCTGCAGTTACTGAACGGTCTGGACAAGGGTTCGGCCTATGCGCTGATCGCGCTCGGCCTGAGCCTGATCTTCGGCACGCTGGGCGTGGTGAACTTCGCCCATGGCGCGCTGTTCATGATCGGCGCCTTCTGCGCGGTGACGCTGAACAAGCTGTTCTCGCTGTCCACGGTAACGATCGACCCCACCAAGAAGGACTTCCTGGGCAATCCGCTGCAGGTCAAGACGCCCTATCTGGAAAGCTGGTTCGGCGATTTCGGTGCCGGGCTGATGGACTGGTCGGTGCCGCTGTCGATCCTGTTCTCGATCCCGATCATGCTGGCGATCGGCTTCGTCATGGAACGCGGGCTGATCAAGCATTTCTACAAGCGCCCGCATGCCGACCAGATCCTGGTCACCTTCGGCCTGGCCATCGTGCTGCAGGAGATCGTCAAGGCCTTCTACGGCGCCAACCCGATCTCGACCCCCGCGCCCGACCTGCTGAAGGGCTCGCTCGATTTCGGCATCATCCTGGGCTTCGATCCCAATGCGGTGATCTATCCCGCCTGGCGTTTCGTCTACTTCCTGTTCGCGGCGGTGATCATCGGCGGGGTGTTCGCCTTCCTGCAGTTCACCACCTTCGGCATGGTGGTGCGCGCCGGCATGGCCGATCGCGAGACGGTGGGGCTTCTGGGTATCAACATCGACCGCCGCTTCACCATCATGTTCGGGCTGGCCGCGGCGGTGGCCGGCATGGCCGGGGTGATGTATGCGCCGATCAACTCGCCCAACTATCACATGGGCATGGACTTTCTGGTGCTGAGCTTCGTGGTCGTCGTGGTCGGCGGCATGGGCTCGCTGACCGGAGCGGTCGCCGCCGGTTTCCTGCTGGGCATCCTCGAAAGCTTCGCCTCGATGAACGAGGTCAAGTCGTTCTTTCAGAGCATCATGCTGCCCAGCATCGACCAGATCATCATCTATCTGGTCGCCGTCATCATCCTGTTGACACGTCCGCGCGGGCTGATGGGCCGCAAGGGCGTGATGGAGGACTGAACCATGTCCGCGACCGTGAAGGACAATGACCGCCTCTTGCTGACGGTCTTCGTCATCCTCGTGCTGGCCGGGCCGATCGTGCTGGCACCGATCGGCGCCTCCTATCCCGACCTTCTGCAGCGCTTCGCGATCTATGGCGTGTTCGCGATCGGCTTCAACATACTGTTCGGGCTGACCGGCTATCTGTCGTTCGGGCATGCCGCCTTTCTCGGCGTCGGATCCTATGCCGCGGTATGGATGTTCAAGCTGCTCAACTACAACGTCATCCCGGCGCTGGTGCTGGCGGTGGTCGTCTCGGCGGTCTTCGCGCTGGTGATCGGCTATGTCAGCCTCAGGCGCTCGGGCATCTACTTCTCGATCCTGACGCTGGCCTTCGCGCAGATGATGTACAACCTCGCCTATTCGGTGCTGACGCCGATCACCAATGGCGAGACCGGGCTGCAGGTCTATACCGACGATCCGCAATGGCTGCAGACGGCAGGCTCGCCCACCACCACCAACCTGTTCGGCATCAGGATGAACGAGGTGTTCTGGAAGCCGGAATTCCTCGGCTTCGAGGCGCAGTTCAACTATGGCTACTACTTCGCCGCCGTCTTCCTGATCCTGGCCTTCTACATCGCGCTGCGCATCTTCCGCTCGCCCTTCGGCATGATGCTGCGGGCGGTGAAGTCGAACCAGAACCGGATGGGCTATACCGGCCTCAACCCCCGGCCCTACACGCTCGCGGCCTTCGTGATCTCGGGCATGTATGCGGGGCTCGCCGGCGGGCTCCTGGCCTGCATGGACCCGCTCGCGGGGGCCGAGCGCATGCAGTGGACGGCCTCGGGCGAGGTGGTGCTGATGACCATCCTCGGCGGGGCCGGCACGCTGCTGGGTCCGGTGCTGGGCGCGGGCTTCATCAAGTATCTCGAGGCGATCTTCTCCAAGGTCAACGAGACGGTGCTGCAGGACTGGTTCAGCTTCATGCCGGACTGGATGGGCGATGCGCTGAGCTTCGTGATCAGCCCGTTCGTCGGCGAGGGCTGGCATCTGACGCTGGGGGCGCTGTTCATGGCGATCGTCATCTTCCTGCCCGGCGGGCTGATCGACGGCGCGCGGCAGCTCGGGCGCTGGATCGGCGGCGGCTTCGGCGGCGGCGACCGCAAGCCGGCGCACAGTCCGGTTCCGGCGGAATAGGGGGGCGGAAATGAGCTATCTGACCGTCAAGAACGTCAACAAGCGCTTCGGCGGGCTCAAGGCGCTCAACGAGGTCAATCTGAGCGTCGAGAAGGGCACGGTGCACGCCATCATCGGCCCCAACGGCGCCGGCAAATCCACCCTGCTCAACTGCTTCGTCGGCCGGCTGATGCCCGATACCGGCATCGTGGATTTCGACGGCGTCTCGCTGCTCGGCCTCAAGCCCTACGAGATCAATCAGGTCGGGGTCAGCCGCGTGTTCCAGACGCCGGAGATCTTCGGCGATCTCTCGCTGATCGAGAACGTGATGATCCCCGCCTTCGCCCGGCGCGACGGCGCCTTCCGCATGCATGGCTGGGAGCCGGTCGAGAACGAGCGCGACCTGCGCCTGCGGGCCATGGACATGCTCGCCGATGTCGGTCTCGCTCCGCGGGCCAACGACGTGGCCGGCACGCTGTCGCGCGGCGACAAGCGGCGGCTGGAGCTGGCGATGTGCCTGGTCCAGCAACCGAAGCTGCTGCTGCTCGACGAGCCGACGGCGGGCATGGCGCGCGCCGACACCAACGCGACCATCGACCTTCTGAAGGGCATTGCCGAACGCGGGTTGACCATGGTGGTGATCGAGCACGACATGCATGTGGTGTTCAGCCTCGCGCAGCGCATCAGCGTGCTTGCGCAGGGCACCGTCATCGCCGAAGATTCGCCCGAGAACATCAAGGGCAATCCCAAGGTCCAGGAGGCGTATCTGGGAGGAGCCCATCTATGAGTGCGGTCATGAAGGTGGTGGAGAGCAAGATGGCGGAACCCGATGCGAGAGGCGAGCTGCTCGGCGACGAACCCTTCAGGGAGCCGCGGCATGTCGTGCCGCCGGTCACCGGCAAGGGCGGTCAGCCGGCCTTTTTCTCCTGCTGGGATCTGCACGCCTATTACGGCGAGAGCTACATCGTGCAGGGCGTCACCTTCGATGTCCGCGAGGGCGAGATCGTCGCGCTGCTGGGCCGCAACGGGGCGGGCAAGACCTCGACCCTGCGCGCGCTGGCGCGGCTCGACAGCCCGGCCGCGACCCATGGCGAGATCTGGCTCGACCATCAGCCGCTGCACGAGATGAAGGCGTATCAGGCCGCGCGGGCCGGCATCGGGCTGGTGCCCGAGGACCGGCGCATCATTCCCGGGCTGACGGTGGAGGAAAACCTGCAGCTGGCCCAGATCGCGCCGCCGCATGGCTGGACCATCGAGCGGCTCTACGAGCTGTTCCCGCGGCTGGGCGAGCGGCGCAGGCAGGAGGGGGTGACGCTGTCGGGCGGCGAGCAGCAGATGCTGGCGGTGGCCCGGGCGCTGGCGCGCGACATCAAGCTCTTGCTGCTCGACGAGCCCTATGAGGGGCTGGCCCCGGTGATCGTGCGCGAGATCGAGAAGACGCTGGTCGAGATCAAGAAGCACGGCATCACCACCATCATCGTCGAGCAGAACGCCATCGCCGCGCTGCATCTCGCCGACCGGGCGATCATCCTCGACATGGGCCAGATCGCCTTTGACGGCACTGCGGCCGAGGTGCTGGACAACGAGGATCTGCGCCACGAATATCTGGCGATCTGAAACCGCCGCATGCGCGAAATCTCCGCTGCCGGACCGTGCCGGCGGCGGTGGCCCTTGCCCGGCGGGTCCGGCATTTCTAAACTCGCCCGATCCGCCAACCGACCGGAGAGCCCGATGCAGGCCGGAACCACCTTCTCGGCGCAGGATGCGCTGGTCGCCGTCATGGTCGCCGCCTCGGCGGCGGACGCCAATCTCGACACCACCGAGCTCCTGCTCATCACCCGCCTTCTCGATGCGCTGCCCGCCTTCGACGGCTATGATCAGGACCGGCTGCGCATGATCTCGCAGACCGTGTTCGATCTGCTGGAGGAGGAGGACGGCATCGACGCGCTGGTCGGTCTGGTCAAGGAGGCGCTGCCGGAGGGTTTCAACGAGACCGCCTATGCGCTGGCCTGCGACATCGTTGCCGCCGACGGATCGGCCAGGATGTCCGAGCTGGAGTTCCTCAACATCCTGCGCCACGATCTGCGGGTCGGCAGGCTGGCCGCCGCAGCCATCGAGCGCGGTGCGCGCGCGCGGTTCCTGCGGCTGCCCGAGCCCGGTCCCGAGGATGTCGGCTGACTGAGCGGGAGCCACGCCCGGGGAGGGGGCAGCTCAACGGTGCGCCATGAATGCGCACCCTACCCCTGCCGCCGGCACGGGGCCAGGTGCAATTTTTGTTCAGGATACTTCAGGAGACCCCTGCACAACACGGATGCAGGCGGATGCCCTGAATGCGCAAGGTTTTTCAGGGATCATGATCATGCGCACGAAAAATGATTGGAAGAGATCCCTGCGAGACTCCGCTGGCCAGACCCTGTCACATCGCCTGGGCGCCGCAAAATGCGGCGCTACATGCGATTTTCTTGTTTTCACTGTTGATTGATAAATATTGATTGCAAATTTATTTTCTAATTATTTTATGCATGCGCGGATTTGATCGGTTTGAAAACCGGCACATTCAGGATGCCTGTCTACATCCGGGTTTCGCAGGGGCCTCTGGGTAATAATTCCCAATTCAATATTTATCAATAAATAGTTTGAAATGTACAACACAATCTCAATACAGTCAACCTGACAGGCGATTTTCTCCTTTCTTAAGTGGCTTACTCCGCCGCACCTTCTCCGTCTCGCTCTTCAGCTGCCCGCAGGCGGCCATGATGTCCTGCCCGCGCGGGGTGCGCACGGGGCTGGCATAGCCGGCGCGATTGACGATCTCGGCAAAGGCCTCGATGCGGTCCCAGTCGGACCGCTCGTAAGGAGAACCCGGCCAGGGGTTGAACGGGATCAGGTTGATCTTGGCCGGGATGCCGGCGATCAGCCGCACCAGCCGACGCGCATCCGCGTCGCTGTCATTGACGCCCTTCAGCATCACGTACTCGAAGGTGATGCGCTCGGCATTGGACAGCCGCGGATAGTCGCGGCAGGCCTGCAGCAGCGTCTCGATGTTCCACTTCCTGTTGATCGGCACCAGCGCGTCGCGCACCGCATCGGTGGTGGCGTGGAAGGAAATCGCCAGCAGGCAGCCGATCTCCTCCCCCGCCCGGGCGATCTGCGGCACCACGCCCGAGGTCGAGAGCGTGATGCGCCGGCGCGAAAGCGAGATGCCCTCGCCATCCATCGCCACCCGCATCGCATCGCGCACCGCCTCGAAATTGTAGAGCGGCTCGCCCATTCCCATCAGCACGATGTTGGTGATGCGCCGCCGCCCGTCCTCGCGATGGCCCCAGTCGCCCAGATCGTCGCGCGCCACCAGGATCTGTCCGACGATCTCGGCCGCGCTCAGATTGCGCACCAGCCGCTGCGTGCCGGTATGGCAGAACGAGCAGGTCAGGGTGCAGCCGACCTGGGAAGAGATGCACAGCGTGCCGCGATCCTCCTCGGGAATGTAGACCGTCTCGACCTCCGCGCCGCCGGCGATGCGCAACAGGTATTTCCGCGTGCCGTCGGTGGAGATCTGCCGCGTCACCACCTGCGGCCGGGTCAGCGAAAACCGCTCCGCCAGCATGGCGCGGAACGGCTTGCCGAGATTGGTCATCGCCGCGAAATCCTGCACGCCCTTCACGTAGAGCCAGTTCCAGATCTGGCTCACCCGCATGCGCAGCTGGTTTTCGGGCACCCCAGCGGCGGCAAGCGCCTCGGCCAGCGCCTCGCG
>RFIR01000394.1 GCA_003695135.1 Alphaproteobacteria bacterium
GGTCGACGAGGCGGCGAAATGCGCCGGCGACGGCGTGACCTTCGCGCGCAACCACACCGCCAAGCATCGCGAGATCTCGGTGCCGGCGCTGACCGCCAATCCGGCCGAATACACGGTGGTGATCGTGGCCAACTCCTCGGTGGTGCCGCTGATCAATGGCGACCTGATCCGGCCGCTCGACGATCTGGTGGCGAAATACGGCCAGGGGCTGAAGAAGAACCAGCTGATCACCGTCAACGGCAAGATCATGGCCGTCGCCTTCATGGCCAACGCCCAGCACCTTTTCGCGCGCAAGGACATATTGGAAAAGGTCGGGCGCGACGTGCCGAAGACCTATGAGGAGGTGCTGGAGACGGCAAAGGCGATCCGCGACGCCGGCATCATGCAGTATCCCTTTGCGATGCTGACCAAGGCCGACTGGAACCTCGGCGAAGAGTTCGTGAACATGTACCTCGGATATGGCGGGGAGTTCTTCAAGCCCGGCACCGCCGAGCCCGCCGTCAACAACGAGACCGGCGTCAAGACGCTCAATATGCTCAAGGCGCTGACGGAATATTCCAATCCCGACTTCCTGACCTACAACACCGCGACCGTGGCGCCGATCTGGCAGTCGGGCAAGCTGGCGCTGGCCGAGCTGTGGGGCTCGACCGCGGGACAGCTGCTCGACACCTCCGCCTCCCAGCCCGGCGTGGCCGAGAACACCGTGCTCGCCGCCGCGCCCACCGTCGGCGGCGGCAACCGGCCGGCCTCGACCCTGTGGTGGGACGGCTTCACCATCGCCAAGAACATCTCCGACGAGGATGCCGAGGCGAGCTTCATCGCCATGGTTCACGGCGTCTCGCCCGAGATGGTCAAGAAGAACAACGACAAGGCGGTGTGGCTGATCGAGGGCTATCAGCCCGGCCCGGCCGCCAAGGGCGTGGCCGAGACCGCCGCGGCGGGAACCGAGCCCTATCCGATGCTGCCCTATATGGGTCTTCTGCATCAGGCCTTCTATCAGGAGCTGCCCGACTTCCTGCAGGGCAACGAGAGCGCCGAGCAGACCCTGGCCGATATCGAGGCGTCCTACATCGCCGCGGCCAAGGAGCAGGGCTTCCTGAAATAGCCCGAACCCCGGGCGGGGGCCGCGCGTCCCCGCCCGTCCACCCCCGGCCTTGCGGAGCGGTCACCGGTGCGCCACAGGACCTTCTTCTGGTTCATCCTCCCCTCGCTGGCGGCGATGCTCTTGTTCATCGCCCTGCCCATCGTCTCGGTCGCCATCCAGTCGCTGTTCATCGAGCCCGAGCAGGTGATGGTGGAGGTGGAGAACTGCACCCCCTTCAAGTGCGAGACGACCATGGCGGTCGATCAGGAGGCGACGAAGAAGCTGCGCGAGGAATCCCCCCTCGGCCGCTATAACGGGCTCGGCACCTATACCGACCGCAACCATCTCGCATTCGGCGAGATCGGCCAGGCCTGGGCGGAAGCGGCCGATACCGGCGCGTTCCTCTCCAAGCTGATGAACCTGCCCTTCTACCGCGCGCTCGCCTTCACGCTGACCTATACCTTCCTGGTCTCTCCCTTCGTGCTGGTGCTGGGCCTGTTCATCGCGCTGGGCGTCAACGCGCTGCCGGGCAGGGTGAAGGGTCCGACCATCTTCGTCTCGCTGCTGCCTATGATCGTCACGCCGCTGATCGGCTCGCTGGTGCTGTTCTGGATGATCGACGCCGACGGCATTCTCGGCGCGACCCTGCAGCGGATCTTCGACGACCCGTCCCTGTCGCTGAAGGCCTCGGCGCCGCTGACCTGGATCATGCTGATCGTCTACGGCATCTGGCACAGCGCGCCGTTCAGCTTCATCGTCTTCTATGCCGGTCTGCAGACGGTGCCGGCCGACACGCTGGAAGCCGCGCGCATCGACGGCGCCTCGCGCTGGCAACAGCTGCGCTATGTCATCGTCCCGCACATGATGCCGCTGGTGGTGTTCATCACCCTGATGCAGCTGATGGACAATTTCCGCGTCTTCGAGCCAATCGTGGGCTTTTCGGCCTCGGCCAAGGCGACCTCGCTGAGCTGGATCATCTTCAACGACCTCAGCGGCGACTCCAAGCAGTTCGCCTCGGCCGGCGCCACCTCGATCCTGACCATCATCGGGGTGGCGATCCTGCTCACCCCGGTGCTGATCCGCACCTGGCGCGATTTCAACCGCAAGGGGGTGTGAGGCGCCATGGCAGGCTCACCGCACAGACGCCCGATTGGCCTGGTGGTCATCTCGACCGGCTTCATCCTGCTGTGGCTGCTTGTCGCCGCCGTCCCGTTCCTGTGGACGCTGTGGGGTTCGTTCAAGGTGCAGGCGGATTTCTTTTCCAAGGCCGACTGGCGCCACGCCATCTATGGCGTGCGCACCCTGGCCGAGACCGGCAGCCGCTTTACCGGCGGCGGCTATGAAGGCGCCTGGATCGAGCAGTCCTTCTGGCGCAACGCGCTGAACACCGGCATCGTGGTCTTCTTCACCGTCATCATCTCGCTGACCGTGGGCACGCTGGGCGGCTATGCGCTGGCACGCTCGGGCTACCGCTACGCCTTCTGGATCCTGATGGCGGCGCTGGTGTTCCGGGCCATGCCGCATATCACCCTGGTCTCGGGCTATCTCCTGCCCTTCTTCGAATGGAATTTGTGGGGGCATCTGGGCACCACCATCATCGTGCTGGTGGCGATCAACCAGCCCTTCACCCTGTGGATGCTGCATTCCTTCTTCCTCAACATCCCCAAGGACATGGATGAAAGTGCCATGGTCGATGGCTGCAC
>RFIR01000059.1 GCA_003695135.1 Alphaproteobacteria bacterium
GAGCGGTTCCCGCGCCTGATCTATGCCGCCGTCACCGGCTTCGGCGATGACGGCCCGCTGGGCGGGCTGCCAGGCTACGATGCGGTGGTCCAGGCCCAGGCCGGGCTGATGAGCGTGAACGGTCCCGAAAGCGGCGAGCCGACGCGGATCGGCATTCCGCTGGTCGATATCTGCACCAGCATGGCGGTCAGCCAGGGCATCCTGATGGCGCTGCTGGCCCGCGCGCGCACCGGGCACGGTCAGAAGGTCGACGTCAATCTCTACGATACCGCGGTGTCGATCCTGTTTCCCTATGCGCCCAACTACATGATGGGCGGCGAGGTGCCGCGCCCGGTCGGCAACGCCCATCCCAACATCGCGCCCTACGAGACCTTTCCCACCCGTACCGTCCCTGTCTTCGTCGCCGCGGCCAACGATGCCCAGTTCCGCAAGCTGTGCGCTGTTCTGGGCTGCCCGGATCTGGCCGCCGAATCGCGCTTTGCCACCAATGGCGATCGCAACCGGCATCGGCGCGAGCTCGCCGGCCTCTTGCAGCCCTTCATGCGCGAATGGGACGGCGAGGCGCTGGCCGAGCGGCTGATGCAGGAAGGCGTGCCCGCGGGGCCGGTGATGTCGGTGCCCGGCGTGCTGGAGCACCCGCATACGCGCCACCACAGGATGGTGTTCGAGGTCGAGGGCTTCCGCGCCCTGGGCAACCCGATCGGGCTGACCGAGACCCCTGCCGAACCGGCGGCGATGCGCCCGCGCCCCTTCGGCCGGGACACCCGCGCCGTGCTGGCCGAGGCCGGCTATTCGCCCGCGGAGATCGACGAGCTGATCGCAAGCGGCGCGGCGCTGGACCGGCCGCGGACCGGCGGCAGGTGATCCTCAGGCCGACCCGGCGCTGCGACCCGCGCGGCGGGCGCAGCCCGGGCGGCGGGCGCGGTCCGACCGCGCGCCGGCGCAGGCAGTCGTCAGGACAGCTTGCCCAGCGTCGCCTCGATGGCCGTGCGCATGTCGTTGGCCGAGAACGGCTTGGCGACGAACTGCTCGACCAGATCGGCGGTGGCCTGATCGCGATAGGCGTTCGAGGTGGCCAGAAACACCGGAATGCGCTTGAAGACCGGATGCGCCTTGATCTTCTCGGCCAGCTCCAGCCCGGAGAGGCCCGGCATGTTCAGATCCGAGATCACGATGTCGAACTTCTTGGTCTTCATGATGTCGAGCGCGCTGTCGCCGGTCGCGGCGAGCGAGACGCGGACGATTCCGAGCTGTTTGAGCACCTGGCGGGCCAGACCGCGCATCGTCTGCTGGTCATCGACCACAAGGATTTCGAGGGATTTCGCATCAGGCATGTGGAATTTTCCTCGTAATGTCGTTCGTCTGACCGGGCGGGCGCCCCGCGGTTTCGCTTCGGCCTCCGAATTTCGCAATCCGTTGCGCGAGGCCCGTGATCGGCAGTTCCGCCTCCACCGCACCCATCTCGCGCGCAACCTTCGGCATGCCATAGACCACGCAGCTTTCCCGCGACTGCGCCAGACAGGCGGCGCCGGCCTGTCGCATGGCCAGAAGCCCGCGCGCGCCGTCCTTGCCCATGCCGGTCATGATGATGCCGAGCGTCCGTTCCGGCCGCGACCGGGCTATCGAAAGAAACAGCCGGTCGACCGAGGGGCAATGCCCGCTCATCGGCGCGCTGTCCCCGAGACGGGTGATCCAGTCGGCGGCCCGTGCGGCGATTTCGAGATGCCGATTGCCAGGCGCGATGCGGATCATGCCCGATGACAGCGGCTCACCGTCGCGAGCCTCGGCACAGTCGAGACCCAGCTGCTGCGCCAGCCTGCGCGCGAAACGCTCCGTATAGCCGACGGGCATGTGCTGGGTGATCACGATCGGGGGACAGTTCCGGGGCAGCTTCTGAATGAGCTCGCCCAGTGCAGCCACACCGCCTGTCGACGCGCCGATCGCGACCAGCAGGTCGGCGCGGCCCGATACTGCCCGGGAAGCCGGCGGCGGGGCCTGGGCGGTCGCTCGCTGCCGCGGCAGAACCCGCGCGCGCGCGGCATTGCGGACCAGAGAGCGCAACTGCTCTCCCCACGCCGCGAAATCGCCGGGCCCGCTCGGTTTCGAGACCGCATCGACCGCCCCGATGGCCAGCGCCTCCAGCGTCGTGTCCCGCCCCCGCTCGGTGAGACTGGAGACCATGATCACCGGGACCGGGCGCAGGGTCATGATCTTCTCAAGAAAGGCCAGACCATTCATGCCGGGCATTTCGACATCCAGTGTGACCACATCCGGATCCTGTTCACGGATCATGCTGCGTGCGTGGCGGGCATTCTCGGCGAGGCCGACGATCTCGATATCGCCTTCCGCCTCGAGCATGCGCTGGATCATCGTGCGCATCAGCCGATCGTCATCGACCGCAACCACGCGTATCGGATGTTTCTGGGCCACCTTGCCTCCACTCAGAAGAGTTCGACCGCACCGGCGCGGGATGCCGGGTTGGGTGTCTTGATCAAGGGCAGTTCGTTCCTGTTCACGCGACGCGTCTCGGTTTCTCGCAGCATGAGCACCGAAGCCCGGCCGGTCGAGGGAAAGTAGAAGATGCGCCTTCCGCGTTGCCCGCCGAGGTCCTGTGCAAGCACGGGGATTCCTTCCCGTTTAAGGAATTCGAGAACGAAACTGGCATTGCGGTTTCCCACGGTTTGGGAGGAATTGACGTCGATGACGTTTGCGCCGCCGAATACCTTCGCTTCCAGCCTGCTCTTCTTGCCGCCGCGTCGCAGGATGTCGTTGATCAGCAACTCCATCGCGTTGACGCCATAGCGTGCCGATCCGTCGCCATTCGAGTCGTCACCGGGCAACAGGAAGTGGTTCAGCCCTCCCAGCCCGAGCCTGGGGTCACGAATGCAGGCAGCAACGCAGGACCCGAGCAGGGTGACCAGGGCGATGTCTCGCTCGCTCAGCACCTCATGCCGTCCCGGCAGGACGGTGATCGTCATGGCATTGATCTTGCCATCCCAGACGGCGCGGGGGTTGGTCATCAGCGGCTTCTCAGGTCCGTTTCTGGTAGATGGTACGACCGACGAGCTCCAGATCGGGATGCGCGCCGAGCAGCGATTCCGAATGCCCGAGATAGAGAAACCGGCGCGGCCCGAGACAGGCCGTGAATCGTTCGACAATTCGCTTCTTGGTCTCGGCGTTGAAATAGATGAGAACATTGCGACAGAAGATGGCATCGAAGGGACCCTTGAAGGGGAAGGATTCCATCAGGTTGAGACGACGAAAACGAATGGCCTGGCGAAGGTCGGGGCGGACCTTCAGCCTGTCGCCCGGCAGGCTTTCCATGTAGCGCTCCCTGAGCGGATCCGGGATCGCCTCGCAGCGCTCGGCATCGTAGACGCCGTTGCGGGCCCGATCGAGGATCTTTTCGTCGATATCGGTGGCCAGAAGCAGATAGTCCCAGCTTGCCTTGAGACCACCCGCGCGCGCCATGACCATCTGGATCGTGTAGGGTTCTTCGCCAGACGAGCAGCCGGCCGACCACAACCGAAACCGGGGGGCGCCGGCGGCGAGGGCCGGGCCGATCACGTCTTTCTCGAGATGCGCGAAATGATGCGCTTCGCGAAAGAAACCGGTCAGATTTGTCGTCAGCGCGCTGACGAACTTGCTCTTCTCGGCCTCACCACCCGGCCCCGAGAGATAGTCCAGATAGGCTTCGTAGCCCGGCAGCTCCAGTTCCCGCAGCCTCGGCGCCAGTCGCGCCTGAACCATCGAGATCTTGTTGTCGCGCAACACGATCCCGGCAACTTCCCGGATACGCCCGGCCAGTTGCAGGAAGGTTTCCCGGTGCAGCGGCGGGGCGTAGTCCTGGCTCGCCTCGGCCATCCTTTCGCGGCTGTCCTGCACGGTCATGCCTCAGAATTCCGACCAGTCTTCGTCATCGGCCACTGCGGTTGCGGCCGCCGCCGCTGCCGGTTTCGGCGCCGGCTGGGTCGCCGGCGACCGGGGTGAGGCGTCGCGCACAGCCGCGACCGCCTGCCAGGCAGCGTCCTGGTGGCGTTCGGCCTCCGCAACCCGGGATGCGCGCTCGTTTCCTGCTCCGAATCGCGAGACATGGGTGGACAGCTCGTCGGCCAGTTTCGACAGTCGCCGCGCGGCCTCGGCGCTCTTTTCCGCGGCAAGCGCATTGGCCTGGGTCGACTCGTCCATGCTGGTCACCGCGCTGGTCACCTCGTCGATGCCACTGGACTGTTCCTTGCTGGCGTGGGAGATCTCGCGGATGGTTTCGGTCACCGTCGCGACCGAGCTCACGATCTTGCCCAGCGCCTCTCCGGTGCCGTTGACGAGCTTGACCCCCTTGGCGACATGTTCCGAGCTGGTCTGGATGAGCCCGGTGATGTCCCGCGCGGCCTGGCTGGAACGCTGGGCCAGGGTTCGCACCTCCGAAGCCACGACGGCAAAGCCCTTCCCGGCCTCGCCGGCGCGGGCCGCCTCGACTGCCGCGTTCAACGCAAGCAGATTGGTCTGGAAGGCGATCGATTCGATGACCGAGATGATTTCGGATATCCGCTCCGAACTGCTCGAAATCTCGCCCATGGCCGCCACAGCCCCCTCGACCACCTGCTGACCGGCCTCCGCCTCGCTGGCCGCCTGGTCGGCCAGCTGCGCCGCCTTTCCGGAATTGTCGGCATTGGAACGGACATTCGCCGTCATCTCCTCCATTGTCGCGGCGGTCTCTTCCAGCGCCGAGGCCTGGCTCTCGGTGCGGCCGGCAAGATCGTTGGAACTGCGCAGGATCTCGCTGCTGGCCTCGTGAATCGCCGCATCCGTCTTCTCGATCTGCGCGATCAGGCCCGAAAGGGTCTCGAGACTGCGATTGGTCTCGCGGGCCAGCTTGAGGTAGCGCCCGGACCGGTTCTCGTCGAGCCGGCGGCTCAGATCGCCGGCGGCCATCGCGCCGATGACGTTCTCGAGCTCGGCCAGGTAGCTGTCGAACATCTCGGCGAGCCGGTTGACCGATTTCGCCCCGTCCCGGAGCTGGCCCATGGCGCGGGAGAGATCGATCCGCGCGCCGAGATCGCCCTCGGCGATCCTGGCGATCACCGTCGACATCTCGTCGGCGGACCGGACGATATCGGTATGCTCGACCCATTCCGCAGCCCAGCCCAGCCGGTAGCCATCCGGGGCGTAGATCGTGTTGATCGTCAGCTCGAAGATGCGCTCGCCCAGCTCGATTCTGGCGGTGTGACTGCCCTTGAGCCCGTCGAGCAGGGCCGCGGTTCGCGCCGGATCCTTGTGAAAGAGGTCGATGGAGCGCC
>RFIR01000395.1 GCA_003695135.1 Alphaproteobacteria bacterium
GAACAGGGCCTTACCTGCCGCACCCCGGCCGGGTAAGTTCAAGGCACGGACGCGACGCGGAGTGCGGCATGGCGGACCTGTTCGACCAGGGCGATGACGGCAAGCCGGCGGCGGCGGGCAGCGACCAGCCCCGCCCGCTGGCCGACCGGCTGCGCCCCGCAAGCCTTGACGAGGTGATCGGCCAGCGCGCGCTTCTGGGGCCGGGGGGAAGCCTGCGGGTGTTGCTGGAGGCCGGCCGGCTGCCCTCGCTCATCCTGTGGGGGCCGCCGGGGGTGGGCAAGACCACCATCGCCCGGCTGCTGGCCGATGCCACCGACATGGCCTTCGTGCAGATCTCGGCCATCTTCACCGGCGTGGCCGAGCTGCGCCAGGTGTTCGAGGCCGCCCGCCTGCGGCGCCGGCAGGGCCGCGGCACGCTGCTGTTCGTCGACGAGATCCACCGTTTCAACAAGGCCCAGCAGGACGGCTTCCTGCCGCATATGGAGGACGGCACCATCGTGCTGGTGGGCGCGACCACCGAGAATCCCTCCTTCGAACTCAACGCCGCCCTTCTGTCGCGGGCGCAGGTGCTGGTGCTCAACCGGCTCGACGAGACGGCGCTGGAGCGGCTGCTGGAACGCGCGGAGGCCGAGCTGGGCCGGCTGCCGCTGATGCCGGAGGCGCGCGCCGCGCTCATCGCCATGGCCGATGGCGACGGGCGGGCGCTGCTCAATCTGGTCGAACAGATCGGCAGGCCGGAGGCACCGCTCGATGCCGGGGCGCTGGCGCAGCGTCTCAGCCGGCGGGCGCCGAAATACGACAAGACCGGCGACGAGCACTACAACCTGATTTCCGCGCTGCACAAATCGGTGCGCGGCTCGGACCCCGATGCCGCACTCTACTGGCTGGCACGGATGCTGAACGGGGGCGAGGATCCGCGCTATCTCGCCCGCCGCATCACCCGGATGGCGGTGGAGGATATCGGGCTCGCCGATCCCGCCGCCGCACGGCTCTGCCTCGATGCCTGGGCGATCTACGAGCGGCTGGGCTCGCCCGAGGGCGAGCTGGCGCTGGCCGAGGCGGTGATCTATCTCGCACTGGCGCCGAAATCGAACGCCGCCTACACCGCGTTCAGGGCCGCGGGCGAGGCGGCGCGCCGGCACGGATCGGAGCCGCCGCCCAGGCACATCCTGAACGCGCCCACCCGGCTGATGAAGGAACAGGGCTACGGCGCGGGGTATCAGTACGATCACGACGCCGAGGCCGGCTTTTCGGGCCAGAACTACTTTCCCGACAGCATGAAGCGGATGGCCTTCTATACCCCGCGAGAGCGGGGGCAGGAGCGCGAGCTGAAAAAGCGGCTGGACTATTTCACCCGGCTGCGCGCGCAGAGGCAGGCGAATTCGTGATCCCCTGCAGACGGGCACGCCGCGCCTTCGCGGCAACGGTCTGTCCAGCCGATGGTTCGGGCATGAGTATTTCTTCCAAGAAGAAGCACGGGCGGTGTTCTTCTTCTTGGCCCAAATACTCAATCGGCAACGCCAGCCAGGGCGCGACCGGAGGGATGCAGGCAGCCGGCGCCGGTCTCAACCCCGCGGCGTCATCACGATGCAGGTGGTCGAGCCGGTGGCATAGACCCGGCCATCCTCGACGCCGACCATGCGGCCGACGGCAACGCCGGTCGAGCGGCCGACATGCTGCGCCTCGCCGATCGCGTCCACTTCCATGCCCAGCGGCACCGGGCGGATGATGTTGATCTTGTATTCCAGCGTGGTGTAGCCCCTGCCCCGGCCCACCATGGTCTGGATCGCGCAGGCCATGCAGCTGTCGAGCAGCGTGCCGTACCAGCCGCCATGCGCGGTCCCCAGCGGATTGTAGACATCGAAGCTCGGCGCGCCACGGAACACCACCCGGCCCTTCTCCGCCTCGGTCAGCCGGTAATTCATCAGCCGCGAGATCGGCGGCGCGGCGATCTGCCCTTCCATGATCGCCTGAATGAATTCCAGCCCGCTCATCTGCGCCAGTTCCTCGGCACCGGGCAGCTCCTCGGGTGAGTTGGCGAAGAATGGCTCAGACATGTTCCGTCTCCAGTAGTTGCAGGAAGCGCTCGGCCAGCAGGAAATCGGCTTCGCGTGCGGCTGCCCCGGCCGCGGCCTCGGCATCCTCGCCCCATTGCTCGGCCTGCCATGTCTCGTCGATGCGCGACAGCGGCCATGCGGTCGCCGCATCGAGACGCCGGGTCAGCACCGCGAGCGCCAGCACCAGCGAGCCCGACAGGGCGGTCAGCTCGTGCAGCCCGGTCAGCCGGAATGCATCAAGCGCCGCGACGCGCCCGGCGAGCCGCGCCAGGCTTTCGGCGGGCTGCGGCACATGCATGACGCCGCTGGCGCGGGTCAGCGGGGCGTCGAGCGCCTCCGCCGCCCAGTCGAGCAGCGGATCCCAGCCCGCCTGCTGACGCGCGACCAGCGCCGCAGGGCTCTCGGCGCGATAGCACAGGAGATCGCTTTCGCCATAGGCAGCGACGATCCGCACCACCTCCTCCCTTTGCGGCGCCACCCGGTCGAGTGCGGCATTGGCCAGCCGGGTCAGCGGCATGGAGGCCGGATCGACCGCTTCGCCCTGCGCCGCCCATTCCTCCGCGATCGCTTCGGCCAGCGCCAGATTAGGCACCTCCAGCCGGTGCCTGGCCGGGGTACGCGCCGTCCGGCCATCCAGCAGCACGGCAAATCCCGCCGTGCCGCGGCCGGCCGCGGCGCTGGTCCAGAACCGTTTCGGGGCCCACTCGCTCATGCCCGCTCCGCAAAGGGATCGCCGGGCGCATCGGCCTCCGACCAGCCGAACAGCGCCCAGCTGCGCGCCATGTGATCGGGCAGCGGCGCGGTCAGGGTCAGCGGCCGGCCGGAGACGGGGTGTGAAAGCGTCACGCTGCGCGCATGCAGATGCAGCTTGCGCGAGACCTGCCCGCCCAGCTGCGCGCCCCAGCCATCGCCGGGATTGGTCTGCCCGCTGCCGCCATATTTGCGATCGCCGACGATGGGGTGGCCGAGCTCGGCCATGTGCGCGCGCAGCTGATGCGTGCGGCCGGTGACGGGCTGCAGCGCCACCCAGGCCGCGCGCCGGCCGGCCGCCTCGATCACCCGGTATTCGGTGACGGCGTGGCGGGCGCCTTCGGTGGCGGCGACCTCGTCGGGATGGATGCAGCGCATCCGTTCCGCACCGCCGCCCGCCTTGACCAGACCATAGCGGATGGTCGCGGCGCGCGGGGAGGGGCAGCCCGCGACCAGCGCCCAGTAGATCTTGCGGGTGGACCGGGCGTGAAAGCCGCGTGCCAGCGCCGCGGCCACGCGCCGGGTGCGCGCCAGCAGCAGCACGCCGGAGGTATCCTTGTCGAGCCGGTGCACCAGCCGCGGCGGCGCACCGTCGAAGGCGAGCGCCCCCAGCATCGCATCGAGATGGCGGGTGGTGCCCGAGCCGCCCTGTACCGCGAGGCCGGGCGGCTTGTTGATGGCGATCAGCGCCTCGTCGCGATGGATCACGCAGGCGCGGATCATCTCGGCATCCGTTGAGGAAACCGCCGGTCGGGGTTCAGCATCCGGTGCCGCCGGCTCCGGTTCGGGCAGCGGCGGCACGCGCACGGTCTGGCCGGCCTGCAGGCGCTGGGCCGATTTCGCCCGCCCGCCATCGACGCGAATCTCGCCCTTGCGCAGCATGCGCTCGATCCGCGATTGCGGCACATGCGGGAAATGGCTGCGGAACCAGCGGTCGAGCCGCTGCTCCGCCTCCTCGGGGCCGATCTCGATCTTGCGGACGCCGCTCATCCGCCGTGATGGCGCATCAGCGCCATGCCCGCAGCCAGCGCCAGCACCGAGAACATCACCGAGCCTGCCATGTAGCCGGCCCCGGCCAGGTAGCGCCCGCGTTCGATGAGATAGAGGCTATCGAGCGAGAAGGCCGAGAAGGTGGTGAAGCCGCCCATGACGCCGGTGATCAGGAAGGGTGCGGCGGATTTCCACTCGCCCACCGAACGCTCCAGTATCAGCGCCGCCAGCACCCCCATCAGGAACGAGCCTGCGACGTTGACGATGAAGGTGCCATAGGGAAAGCCGGCCCCGAAATGGCGCAGGCTGGCCGACACCACCAGCATGCGCATCACGGCGCCGAATGCGCCACCGGCAGCGACGAGGAGCGTGTGCATCGCCGCCTCTTGCCCCCCGGGGGGCGGAATTGTCAAGCCGGGCGGTGCCGGCCGGCCATGGCGGGCGGGACGCCCCGCAGCCGGGGCAGGCGGTCGGCCGAAACGCCGCCCTGCGGGCTTCATCCGACGGCAAATGCTTGACGAACCGGCGGAGAAGCGGGCAAGGATCGGAGGGAAGCAGTTTTTGCCGCCATTTCGGTTTGGGCGGGCAAGGGGTTGTTGTGTGCCATACGAAGGGAAAGATGCGGGGAATCACGATACCGGCCGCGCTATGCGTGCTTGTGAGCCTGCTGGCCGGTGCCGCCTCGGCATCGACGCTGGAAGAGGTGCGCCAGCGGGGCCGTCTGCTCTGCGGCGTCGATACCGGCATGACGGGGTTTGCCGTCCGGACGGCCGCCGGCGACTGGGAGGGTTTCGACGTCGCGCTGTGCCGGGCGGTGGCAGCGGCTGTGTTCGCCGATCCGCGCGCGGTGGAGTTCGTGCCCGATAGCAGCAGCCGGCAGCTTGCCGCGTTGTCGGAGGGCCGGATCGACCTGGTCTCGCGCAACACCACCTGGACATTCAGCCGCGACACCCGGCTGCGTCTTGATTTCGCCGGCATCTATTATTTCGACCGCCAGGGCTTCATCCTGCGCAAGGAGATGGGCGTGACCTCGGCCAGCGAGCTGGGCGGCACACGGGTCTGCGTGGTCGCAGGCTCAACCGACGCGCTGAACCTGGAGGATTTCTTCATGACCGGCGGCGTCGAGGCCGAGCTGGTTGAGGTCGCCGATCACGATGCGGCGCAGGAGAAGTACCTTGCCGGCGAATGCAACGTCTATTCCACCGATACCTCGCGGCTGGCGGCGACACGGGCGACCTTCTCCGACCCTGGCGCGCACATGATCCTGTCGGATTTCATCTCCAAGGAGCCGCTGGGCCCGGTGGTGCGCCAGACCGATCCCGAATGGACCGACATCGTGCGCTGGACGCTCAACACGCTGATCGCCGCCGAGGAGCTGGGCGTGACCTCGGCCAATGTGACCGAGATGTCCAAGGGGCCGACCGGCAATCCCGAGATCAACCGCATGCTGGGCACCGAGGGCGATTTCGGCGCCATGCTTGGGCTGTCGCCCGACTGGGCCGTTCAGGTGATCCTTGCCGTGGGCAATTACGGCGAGATCTTCGAGCGCAACATCGGCGAGAAGACACCGGTCGGCCTCGCACGCGGCCTCAATGCGCTCTGGACCCAGGGGGGGCTGCTCTACGCCCCGCCCTTCCGATGAGCGCGGCGATGACCGAGCACGCGCCGCCCGCAGACGAGATCGTCGTCGAGATCGCCGGGCTCAACAAGTGGTATGGCGCGTTCCACGTCCTGCGCGATATCGACCTGACCGTGCGCCGCGGCGAGCGCATCGTGATCTGCGGGCCGTCGGGCTCGGGCAAGTCCACGCTCATCCGCTGCATCAACCGGCTGGAGGAGCACCAGAAGGGCCGGATCGTGGTCGACGGCATCGAGCTCGACGCCGATCTGGCCAATGTCGACCGCATCCGCTCCGAAGTCGGCATGGTGTTCCAGAGCTTCAACCTGTTTCCGCATTACACGGTGCTGGAAAACTGCACGCTGGCCCCGATCTGGGTGCGCAGGATGCCCCGGCGCGAGGCCGAGGAGCTGGCGATGCATTTCCTCGCCAAGGTCAAGATCCCCGAACAGGCCGACAAGTACCCAGCCCAGCTTTCCGGCGGCCAGCAGCAGCGGGTGGCGATCGCGCGCGCCCTGTGCATGCGGCCCCGTATCATGCTGTTCGACGAGCCGACCTCGGCCCTCGATCCGGAAATGATCAAGGAGGTGCTGGAGACCATGGTCAGCCTTGCCGAGGAGGGCATGACCATGCTGTGCGTGACCCACGAGATGGGCTTTGCCCGCCAGGTCGCCGACCGGGTGATCTTCATGGATGCCGGCCAGATCGTCGAGCAGGCCCCGCCCGAGACCTTCTTCAGCGCGCCGAAATCGGAGCGCACCAAGCTGTTCCTGAGCCAGATTCTCGGCCATTGAACCGGGTGGTGGCGGCGGATCGCGCGCGCCCACCGCTTGCGCGTCGGGCCGGTGTCACACCAGATCGCGGGGGGTGACGAAGCTGCGGAAGACGCCCTTTCCGAAATCGGCCTCCGCCCAGTCGGCGATGTCGAACGCGATCACCGCAACGGCGGCGGTGGGAAACTTCCTGAACGCGCGCTGGCAGGACGCCGGCACCTCGCCACCCGCCAGACGGCGTGCAAGGCTGGACAACCCCGGCTGGTGGCCGATCAGCAGGACGGTTCCGGCCGTCGCAGGAGCGTTTCGCAGGATCCGAAGCATCGTGTCCGGATCGGCCATGTAGAGTTCCGGCTCGAGACGCGGTGCGGGCGGGTGGTCGAGCTGGCGCGCCATCCGCTCCCAGGTCTCGACGCAGCGCCGCGCCGGCGACAGCAGCACATGGTCGGGGGTGAGGCCCGCCTCGGCCAGCCAGGCCCCGGCCACCGGGGCGGCCATCCGCCCGCGGTGGTTCAGCGGGCGGTCGAAATCCTCCAGCTCCGGGTCGGACCAGGAGGATTTGGCGTGGCGGATCAGCACCAGTCGCTTCATGGCCACGGGTTGATCCGATGACCCGGCCGCTGTCAATGCGCAAGCGGGTTATCCACAGATCTGTCCACAGGGTCCGGCGGTCGTACCGGCGGCCTCAGCCATTGCTGACCAGAAAGGCGCGCATGTGCAGCGCCGCCTGTTCGGGCGGCGGCGCCTCGTCCTGCCCCACCGGGCAGGCATGGCGCACCGCACAGCCGGCGGCGAGGCAGGTGCCGCGCCCCGCGCCCTTCAGATGCGCGGTGCAGGCCGGCACGTCATAGGAGCCTGTGGCGAAGGCACCGACCGGGCAAGCGGTCAGGCAGGGTTGGCCGGCGCAGCTCTCGCAGGGGCTGGCCGCGGGCGGGACCGGCAGGTCGAGCCGGGCGCGCAGCGCCAGCAGGCCGCGCACCGAGACCCACAGCCCCATGCGCGCATGCACCAGCATGCCCACCGGCGACAGCCAGCACTGTCCGGTCTCGCGCAGCCAGCGGATCACCGGCGGCCAGGGCGGCCCGTCGAAGGGAAACAGGCAGTCGGCGCCGAGGCTCGCGGCCATCTCGCCCACCACCCGGCGCGACCAGCGATCGACCGGATCGGGCCGGCCATCGCCCGCCTCCGGCGCGGCGGCGAAGACCGGGTGAAAGCGCGGCCCGTCCGGCCCCAGGATCACCAGCGTGGCGGTGCCGGCGGGCAGCGTCTCCTCCGGCCCCGGATGCAGCCCGCCCAGCACCGTCAGACCGGCGCGCCGGGCCTGGGCGTCGATCGCGGCCAGACTCACGGGCGGAACGGGAACATCAGCGACCAGCCCAGCGATGCCGGGCGCTCGTCCTGATGCCCGGCCAGGCCGATGGTCATGCCATTGTGCCCGCCGGCGGGCTGCGGCGAATAGGTACGGAACAGCCGGTCCCACAGCGAGAGGTTGAAGCCGTAATTGCTGTCATGCTCCTCGCGTCGGACCGAATGATGCACCCGGTGCATGTCGGGCGTGACCACGATCAGGCGCAACAGCGCGTCGAGGCGGCGGGGCAGGGCGATATTGGCATGGTTGAACATCGCCATGCCGTTGAGGATGATCGCGAACCCGATCACGCCGATCACCGGCGCGCCGAGCGCATAGACCAGCCCGATCTTGATCAGCATCGACAGCGCGATCTCCACCGGGTGAAAGCGGATGGCGGTAGTGACATCGAAATCGCGATCGACGTGATGGACCCGGTGCAGCCGCCACAGCACCGGCACCTTGTGCATCACCAGATGCTGGGCCCAGATCGCCAGATCAAGCACGATCACGGCCAGCAGGATCTCCAGCCAGGCCGGCCAGTCGAGCCGGTTGAACAGCCCCCAGCCCTGCGCCGCGGCATCGAGCGCCGCGCCGGTGGCCATCACCGGCAGCACCAGCGCCATCGCCCGCAGGGTCAGCGTGTCGATGATCGAGATTGCCCAGTTGGTGAGCCAGCGGCGGCTGCGCGGCATGGTGCGGGCACGGCGCGGCCGCGCCGCCTCCCACAGCGCGAAGACGACGAAGAGGCCGAAAAAGGCGGACAGGCGGATCAGCGTCTCGTTGGGCATGGCGTTCGATGCCAGTGCGCGGTTCCGGGGTCAAGCGGGGCCGATTGCCCTGCGCTTCACAATCGGATCAGGCTGCCCGCGCCGTGTTCGGTGAAAAGCTCCAGCAGCACCGCATGCGGCGCGCGGCCGTCGAGGATCACCACCGCCCCCACCCCGGCGCGCAGCGCGCGCATCGCGGTCTCGGTCTTGGGGATCATGCCGCCGGCGATCACCCCCTCGGCCGTCAGCCGCTCGACATCGGCGACGCTGAGCTGGGTGAGCACCTCGCCTTCCGCGTTCCTGACCCCGGCGACATCTGTCAGCAGCAGCAGCCGCTCGGCGCGCATGCCTCCGGCAATGGCGCCGGCGAAGGTGTCGCCATTGACGTTGAAGGTCTCGCCATTGCGCCCGGCACCGACCGGCGCCAGCACCGGGATGAAGTCGCTCTTGATGAAGGTGGTCAGCACCTCGGTATGGGTCTCCACCGGTCGTCCGACCAGCCCGAGATCGAGCACGCGCTCGATGGCGCTGTCGGGATCGCGCACCGTCTTCTGCGCCTTCTCGCAGATCACAAGATTGGCGTCCTTGCCCGAAAGCCCGACCGCGCGGCCGCCCTGGGCGTTGATCGCCTGCACGATGCGCTTGTTGATGCGGCCCGACAGCACCATCTCGACCACCTCGACGGTGGCCTCGTCGGTCACCCGCAGCCCGTCGACGAATGTCGATTCGATGGCGAGCCGGCCCAGCATCTCGGCGATCTGCGGGCCGCCGCCATGCACCACGACCGGATTGACGTTGCACTGCTTCATCAGCACCACGTCGCGGGCGAAATCGGCCATGGCGCCGTCATCGCCCATGGCATGGCCACCCATCTTGATGACCACGGTCGCCCCGTCATAGCGCTGCAGATAGGGCAGCGCCTCGCTCAGCGTGCGCGCGGTGGCGATCCAGTCGCGTTTCATGGCCGTGGAGACCTCCATCCCCTCTCTCCCGTCTGCGCCCGCGCCGTTCCTAGTGGATCGGTACCAACATCTGCAACCCCGCCACGAACACCGCGTTTTCGCGAGGGGTGGCGCCCGACCCTGGGTGGGCGCTACGAAACGGTTGTAGTTGAGATTACGGTTCGATCGCGCCTAAGGCTCAAGCCCTTGGACCAACGTGGAAATGCGCCCTCCCGGGGGGAGGGTCGGGCGCCGCCCGGGCTGTAGCCCGGGCGAGGCGCGTGTCGGCGGCATTGCAGTATCGTCAGCCGGATCGTGCACTTGGATCAAACGTGACAGTTTGTCCAGGGGTATGTCTGCGCCGTCGGGACCAGCAGCAAATCAGGCCGGGTCGATCAGTGCCGCGATCGCCGCGCGCATTTCGGCGATGCCATGGCCGGTGCGCGCCGAAGTGACCAGCAGCTCGGGATGCGCGGCCGGGTGGCGGGCGGCCGCCGCCAGCGTGGCCTCCCGCACCCGCTCCAGCGCCGCGGAGGCCGGCTTGTCGGCCTTGGTCAGCACGATCTGGAAGCTGACCGCCGCCTTGTCGAGCAGCGCCATGATCTCTTCGTCCACAGGCTTGGGCCCGTGCCGGCTGTCGATCAGCAGACAGGCGCGGCGCAGCGCGGCGCGGCCGGAGAGATAGCCGCGCATCAGCGCCTGCCACTCGGCGACCAGTTTCTTCGGTGCCTTGGCAAAACCGTAGCCGGGCAGGTCGACCAGATAGAGCGCGCCGCCAAGATCGAAATAGTTCAGCGCCTGGGTGCGGCCGGGGGTGGTGGAGGTGCGCGCCAGCGCCCGCCGGCCGGTCAGCGCGTTCAGAAGCGAGGACTTGCCGACATTCGACCGCCCGGCCACGCAGATTTCCGGCCGGTCGGCCGGCGGCAGATCGCCGAGTGCGACCACCGATTTCACGAAGCTGCACGGGCCGGAGAACAGGACCCTGCCAGCCTCCAGCGCCTCGGCCGAAGGCGCGCTCACAGCCGGACCAGAGGGTCGCCGATCCGCAGCGTGCCGCCCTCGACGATCTGTGCGTAGACCCCGAAATCGGCATGGCCCCAGTTGCGGTGCAGGGTGCCGGTGACATCGACATCCCGCCGTCCCGAGGCGGGGCTGGCGCTGGTGGCGATGCAGCGCGTGATGGGCTCGATCACCCGCAGCCGCACCGGGCCGATGCGGATGTCACGGCCGATGAGCTCGAATTCCTCCCACGGCCCGAGACCGTCGAGCCAGAGATTGCCCCTGAACCGGCGATGTTCGAGCCGGATGCCGACGGCCTGTGACAGGGCGCGGAGCGACGCCTCCGAATGCAGGGAGACATGCGCCTCGGCCACATCGGTCAGCGCGCCACCGGGCAGGCGGGCGATGCGGTACGGCCCCGGCTGGCGCGGATCGGCAAGCCGGGCCACCCATTCGGCCAGCGCCTCCCCCTCCCGGTCCGGATCGACGGTAAGATCGGCGGCGCCGGGGGCCGAGACGGTCACGCGCCGTCCGTCGAAGGCAAGCGAAGTCCGGGCCAGGGCCGGGCTGTCGGCGGTCTGCACGAAATTGCGGCGCGCGACATGGGCGGGGCGGTCGGCGTCCCAGGCCGAGCGCGCATGGGCGAGCGCCCAGACCCGGTCTCCCGGCAGGTGGCGGCCCGCCGACAGCTCCAGCATCCGCGGCGCGTCCGGCCCCAGCCCCTTGACCGGGTAGCGGTAGATCGCGCCGAGCCGCGGCTCAGGCATCCTTCTTCTTCTTGCGCCGGAAGCTTCGTCTGACGTTGCCGAAGAAATCGACGTCGACCCCCTGCAGGCGCATGATGGTGTATTGCTGGATGAAGGTCAGGATGTTGTTGGCGCACCAGTAGATCACCAGCCCGGAGGCGAAGCGGCCGAGCATGAACATGAACACCCAGGGCATCCAGGCGAAGATCATCTTCTGGGTCGGATCGGCAGGCGCCGGGTTGAGCTTCTGCTGCATCCACATGGTGATGCCCATCAGGATCGGGAAGAAGCCGATGGAGAAGATGTGCAGCGCGCTGCCCGGTCCCGGCGCGTCCCATGGCAGCAGCCCGAACAGGTTGAGGATCGAGGTTGGATCGGGGGCGGACAGGTCCCTGATCCAGCCGATGAAGGGCGCCTGGCGCAGCTCCAGCGTGACGAAGATCACCTTGTAGAGCGAGAAGAAGATCGGGATCTGCAGCAGGATCGGCAGGCAGCCCGAAGCCGGGTTGACCTTCTCCTTCTTGTAGAGCGCCATCATCTCCTGCTGCAGCTTGGTACGGTCGTCTCCGGCCCGTTCCTTGATCTTCTGCATCTCGGGCTGAAGCTTCTTCATCTTCGACATCGAGACATAGGACTTGTAGGCGAGCGGGAACAGAAGCGCCTTGATGATGAAGGTCAGCAGGATGATGGCAAAGCCCATATTGCCGATCTGCAGGTAGAGCCAGTGCAGCACCTTGAAGATCGGACGGGTGAGGAAATAGAACCAGCCCCAGTCGACCATGTAGTCGAAGCGGTCGATGCCCAGCGTGTCGCGGTAATGCTCGAGCGTCGAGACCTCCTTGGCCCCGGCAAAGAGATGGGAGGTGACCGAGGCGGTCTGGCCGGCCGGGATGGTTACCGCCGGCCGGCGCATCTCGGTGCGGTATTCGGGGCGGTCGGGCCGGGCGATGTACTTGTAAAGGGCAGTGAATTTCTGGCCCGATGGCGGGAAGACCGCACTGGCCCAGTACTTGTCGGTGAAGCCCAGCCAGCCATTGTCCTCGACCTCGATCTTGCGGACCTGCCCGCCCTCGGCCGGGTCGGGGTCGAACTCGTCCATGCCGGTGGTGCGGAATCCGCCGTGATAGGTGAATTCCTCCGACACCCCGTCCGCGGCGCCGACCGCGCCTTCGTGCAGGATGAAGAATCCGATGGTCTTGGGCGTGCCGAGCCGGGTGATGAAACCGTCGGGAAACAGCGTCACCTCGGCGCCGGTCGCGTTGGTCACGCTCTGGGTGACGGTAAAGAGATAGTTGTCGTCGACCTCGATCTTGCGGCGGAAGGTCAGCCCGGCGCCATTGTCCCAGACCAGCGTGACCGGGTTTTGCGGTGTCAGCTTGCCGCCGTCCTCGACCCGCCACCGGGTGGTGTTGGGGTCGGGAGTGGCGAGGTCGGGATTGCGGTTGGTGGCGAGCCAGCCGAAGGCGGCGAAGTAGGGCTCCTTGGTGCCCGACGGCGAGAACAGCACCACGTTTTCCGAATCGGGTTCGAGCGAGACGCGGTAGTCCTTGAGGCTGAGATCGTCGATCCGCCCGCCCTTGAGCGAGATCGTGCCGAAAAGCCGCGGCGTGTCGATGCCGATCCGCTTGCTTTGCGCCAGCACCTCGGCACGGTCCTTGACCGGCTCCGGCGGCAGGGCGGCCGGGGATTCGACGGCCGGCGCCTCGGTCCGGGCCGGCGCCTCGGTCCGGGCCGGCGCCTGGGTCTGGGCCGGCGGCTGCGGCTTGCGGACCGGCGGCTGATAGAAGAAGATCGACCAGATCGCGATCACCGCGAAGCTCAGCGCAGCGGCCAGGATCATGTTCTTGTTCTGGTCGTCCATCGGGGACTCCGGCGGGTCAGGGGAGATTTTCCGCCCGGTTCAAACGCCTGACCGCGCAAAGGTCAAGGGCTTTCACCCGCCGCGGGGCCAGCCAGCGATCTGGCGTTTCGCGGGCGCCGCGGCAGGGCGCGACAAGATGCGGACCGCAGGCCGGGGCCCGCGCGCGCGACCAAACGCGGGCCGCGAGCGGCCGGGCAGGGCCGTCTTCGGGGCGGATTCATTCAGGCGGGGCAATACCCGCGGCAGCGGGGCCGGGTCGATGGCCGATGGCGCGGCAAGGCGGCCCCGCCGGTCGTCGCGGCCCGGCTCGTCCCGGCCGGCTTCAGGCGCTCAGCGCATCGACATCGGACTGGTCGCGCGCCGCCAGCCAGTCGAGCACCCGGGAGGCATCCATCGGTCGCGCTACGGCATAACCCTGCACCAGATGGCAGCCCAGCTCGCGTACGGTGGCGATCTCCTGCGGCGATTCCACCCCTTCGGCCAGCACCTCGATCTCCAGGCTGCGGGCCATGGAGATCATCGTGCTGGTCAGCCGGCGCTGCCTGGCCATGCGCTCGATACCGGTGATGAAGCTGCGGTCGATCTTGATGCGGTCGATCTTCATGCGCAGGAGGTTGGACAGCGAGGCGTGCCCGGTGCCGAAATCGTCGAGATCGATGCGGAAGCCGTGATCGGACAGAGTGCGCAGATGCGCGATCAGCACGTCGTCCTCGCTTTCGACCAGGATCGTCTCGAGCAGCTCGATCACCACCGATGACGGTTCGAGCCCGCGCAGTTCCACCTCGAATTTCAGCCAGTCGATGAAGCGGGGATCGCGAATCTCGCGTCCCGAGACGTTGATGCCGATCGTCGGGACGTCGTAACCGGCGGCACGCCAGCGCTGCAGCGCATCGAGCGACTGGCGGAAGATGCGCCGCCCGACCCGGTCGATCACGCCGGCCTCCTCGGCCAGATCGAGGAACCGGCCGGGCCCGATCAGCCCGTGTTCGGGATGGTTCCAGCGGGCCAGCGCCTCGAAGCCGACGATCCGCGAATCGCGCAGATCGATCTGGGGCTGGAAATGCGGCACGATCTGCGCCGTGTCGACCGCAGTCACCAGCTGCTCGCGCAGCCGGTTGCGGGTGATTTCCTGCACCCGCATCTCCTCGGAAAAGAAGCTGCGGGGTTCGCCCGACCGCTTGGCTTGCATGGTTGCGAGCTCGGCCCCGATCAGCAGCGCCTCGGCATTGTCCTCGCCCTGCTGCGAGGTGGCGATGCCGACCCGGGCGCCGATGCGCACCGTGATGCCGCCGATGCGGAACGGTTCGCCGATCCGGCTGACGATCCGGTCGAGCATCGAGACCGCCTCGACCTCGCCGCGGATGCGGGGGATCACCACCACGAATTCGTCGCCGCCGATGCGGGCGATGAAATCGCCCTTCCGCGTCTCGCTGCGCAGAATGTCGGCCACCCGCCTGAGCACGGTATCGCCGATGGCGTGGCCGTGATTGTCGTTGATCGCCTTGAACCGCGACAGATCGAGGTGACAGACCGCCAGACGCTCGCCTTCCGGCCGGGGTTCCGCCCAGAGCCGTTCCAGATGCTCGCTGAGACAGGCGCGGTTCGGCAATCCGGTCAGCGGGTCGTGCTGGAGGCTGTATTGCAGCCTGCGCAGCAGATCGCGTTGCCGGACGAACTGGCGGTCGGCGGTGGCCGAGAGCGGCCTGAGCCGGAACACGAAGATGGCGAGGATCAGCAGGATCAGCGGGCCGCCGACAAGATAGCCGAGGCGTTCGGCGGCGTGCAGGTCGCGCGATTCCTGCAGATGCGCCCGTTCGGAATCGCGGATCAGGGCCGGCAGGATTTCTTCCGAGACCAGACGGCGGAGCTCCGCCGGATTCGGTGCCGTCGGCCCATCGATCCCCGAAACGGTCCTGTTGGCGAGATAAAGGAATGAGGCCAGCCGGGTGCGCAGGCCTTCCCAGAGCGCGGCGGGTGCCGCGCCGATTTCCGGCAGGATCGCCAGCGGACCGGTTCCGGCCGGCTTGCGGGTGTCTTCGTCGAGTGCGGCACGAAGCCGGTCGATGCGGGCGGCGGCCTCGTTGCGGAAGAACTCCCGGCGTTCGGCGTCGTCGCTCTCGACCATGCGCGAGATCGCCAGCGCGATGCGATCGGCCTGCACGAATTGCAGAGTATGCCGCAGCACCGTCTCGCTCAGCCGGTCATGCCTTGCGATGGTGTAGCGGGAGATGGCCGAGCTCAGAACGGCGAAGACCGCCACCAGCAGCAGCATCAGGACACAGGCCCGGCGCAGGGCGGCGATCGAACGCCGCTCCTCCTGCGCCTCATCCCGGCCCGGCTCGCTTCCCATGATCCGCTTCATCGCACCCGATGCTCGATGTCGGGCACCGTTGTGCATCGGAAATCCCTTCGGTTCTCTGAACGGGTGGCGGTTTTTCACCGGTTCGGGATGGCCGAAGCGATCCGGCCGGGCGGACAGCGGTCCGGCGGCAGCTTCGGTGCCGCACGTGATCGGGCGCGGCGCATGGGCGCGACGACGCTCCGGTCACCTGCCGCGCCGGCGGGCAAGCCCGGCGAAGTCGAACAGCTGCGGGTCGGCCAGATGGCCGGGACGGACATTCATCAGCGCCCGGAACATCACCTGCCGCCGGCCCGGGCTGCAGCGCTCCCATTCGTCGAGCATCGCCTTGACCTGCATGCGCTGCAGCCCGTCCTGGCTGCCGCACAGATCGCAGGGAATGACCGGATAGCCCATCGCCCGCGCGAAGGCGGCGCAATCGGCCTCGGCCACGAAGGCGAGCGGGCGCAGCACGAAGAGATCGCCCTCCTCGTTGATCAGCTTCGGCGGCATGGTGGCGAGCCTGCCGCCATGGAAGAGGTTCATGAAGAAGGTCTCGAGGATGTCGTCGCGGTGATGGCCGAGCACCACGGCGCTGCAGCCTTCCTCGCGCGCGATGCGGTAGAGATGCCCGCGCCTGAGCCGCGAGCAGAGCGCGCAATAGGTCCGGCCCTGCGGGATCCTGTCGGTGACGATGGAATAGGTATCGCGATACTCGATCCGGTGCGGGATGCGCACGCGGGTCAGGAATTCCGGCAGCACGGTGGCCGGAAAGCCGGGCTGGCCCTGATCGAGATTGCAGGCGAGAAGCTCGACCGGCAGCAGTCCGCGCCATTGCAGCTCGATCAGCGCGGCGAGAAGGGTGTAGCTGTCCTTGCCGCCCGACAGGCAGACCAGCCAGCGCGCGCCGGGCTCGACCATGCCGTAAGCCTCCAGCGCGCTACGTACCTCGCGGATGATCCGCTTGCGCAGCTTGCGGAAGCCGGTGGTGGCGGGCGCGCCCTCCAGCAGCGGCGGCAGATCGGTATCGTCGAACATGGGGCGGGGGATACAGGAGATGCGCGGGCAGGGAAAGCGGCGGCGGCTGAAGCCTATCGTCCAACTTCAGGTTCACCCGCCCGTGGCGCGTGAGCCGCCACGGGCATGCGCCCGTTCGGCCGCTCTTCTCGCGCCATGGCGTTCGCGGCCTCACCCCCACAGGCGGGCGCA
>RFIR01000396.1 GCA_003695135.1 Alphaproteobacteria bacterium
CTTCAGCTCGGCGGAACGCGCCCGGCGCCTGCCGGGTGATCACGCGCGAGGGCCGTGCGGCCCGGATCGTCCGCGCCAACGACCCCGACACCATCACTTCGCGCACGGCACGAAGCCGGGCAGCGGGCAGTGATTTGGGCAGCGGGCATCATTCCGTGTCCCGACGCAAGGGCGTGCGACCGCCCGGGTAGGGTATGCGCCCGCCATTCGGGGTGAGGCCGCGAACGCCATGGCGCGAGAAGAGCGGCCGAACGGGCGCAGCCCCGTATCGCCGTGCGCCACGGGCGGGTGAGCCTGATTGCACCCGAGATGCTCTGGAGCCGACGGGCGGTTGCGGCGCCCGCGCCTCGCAAGCGCGCGCTCAGCCCTGCCGCAGTGCGGCCACCGCCTGCGCCTCGGCCCAGATCGCCGCGCCGTCGCGCAGCGCCACCAGCCAGCCCAGCGGTGCGGTGCGCACGCCCCATTCCAGCGCCGCCATCGCGCCGATGAAGATCGCTCGCCCGCAGCTGTCGCCGCCGGCGCGGATGTTGTCGGTGACCGCTTCCTCGAAGGAATCGGCCCGGGCGAGGATGTGGAAGGCGACCGGCAGCCCCTCGGGCAGGGCGCAGGCCCGTCCCGCCTCCCCGGCGAAGGCGACCGGATCCTCGCCATGCCGCTCCATCGCCTGGTGCAGCGGCGCGCCGACCCCGGCCTTGGCCGAACGGATGCCGGCATGCAGCGCATCGTAGAGCGAGGCCCCGGCCAGCGCGGCATGCAGCGCACCGGCCGCCGCCGGCGCCCAGGCCAGCGCGGTGGGGTGATTGGAGGTGGCGGCCACCGCCTGTTCGACCACGCCTTCCCACGGCGCGGCGCCGAGCGCGACCATCAGCGGCGGCAGCTTGGAGATCGCCGGCAGCTGGTCGTCCTCGGCCCCGCTGGGCAGACGGCCGGTGGCGAGATTGGCCAGCGTGCCGCGGGTGGACTTGTCGACATAGCCCTGCCAGCTGCCGCCGGGGCCGAAGCTGGCCATGAATTCTGCCTGATAATCGGCCAGATCGAAGCCCTTCGCCCGCAGCAGGCTGCGGGTCATCACCCGCATCTGCTCGCCATATTGCGAGCCGTCGCCCACCCGCTTGCCCCAATGCACGAACACGCCCCTGGCGCCCTCGTAATCGGCCGGGTCGGGCGGGCGGAAGGCCAGCGGCCCCTCCAGCGCCGCGATCCGTTCGGGATCGTAGAGCCAGTGCAGGCCGAGGCTGGCGGCATCGGCCAGATGGGCACCGAATATCGCCTCGGCGGGGTTCGACCGGTTCATTCGCGTTCCTCCCCTCTATTCCTCCGGCAGGTAGCCGCCGCCGGAGGGCGTGTCGATCCAGAACACGTCGCCCGCGCCCATCTCGGTCTGATCGGCGCTGCGCAACTCGTCGATGCGGCCATCGGTGCGCAGCACGCGCGTCCTCCCGCATGCGCCGGGACCGCCGCCGGCAAGGCCGGGCGGAGGCACCACCCGGTGGCCCGACAGGATCGCCGCGGTCATCGGCTCGAGAAACCGGATGCGCCGGCGGGTGCCGTCGCCGCCGCGGAACCGGCCCCGCCCGCCCGAACCGCGACGCAGCGAAAATTCCTCAAGCAGGACCGGGAAGCGCCATTCCAGCACCTCCGGATCGGTCAGGCGCGAATTGGTCATGTGGGTGTGGACCCCGCCGGTGCCGTGATAGCCGGTGCCGTCGGCGCGCTTGCCGGCGCCGGAGCCGCCGCAGACGGTCTCGTAATACTGGTATTTCGCATTGCCCCAGGTCGTATTGTTCATCGTCGACTGCGCCGCGGCCTGTACGCCGAGCGCGAGAAACAGCGCCGAGGTCACCGCCTGGCTGGTCTCGACATTGCCTGCGATCACCGCCGCGGGGTATTCGGGGCTGAGCATGGTACCCTTGGGCAGGATCACCTCCAGGGGCTTCATCACCCCTTCGTTCATCGGGATGTTCTCGCTGACGAGGCAGCGGAAGACATAGAGCACGGCGGCCCGCGTCACCGGCTCGGGCGCGTTGTAGTTGGTGGCGAGCTGCGCTGTGGTGCCCGAAAAGTCGATGCGGGCGGTGCGCGCGGCCCGGTCGACCTCGATCTTCACCCGGATCTCGCGCGGCAGGCCGTCGAAATCGGGGTCCATCGGATAGGTGATCTCGGCATTCTCCAGCGCCTCGATCTCGCGGCGCACGCATTCCTCGGCATTGTCCTGTACATGGCCCATATAGGCGCGCACGGTGGGCAGGGAGAAATGCGCCACCATGCGGCGCAGCTCCTGCGCGCCCTTCTCGCAGGCGGCGACCTGGGCCTTGAGATCGGCGATGTTCACATCCGGGCTGCGCACCGGATGGGGGCCGGATGCGAGCAGCGCGCGGGTCTCCGCCTCGCGGAAGCGGCCGCGATCGACCAGCTTGAAATTGTCGATATAGGCGCCTTCGTCATGGATGGTGCGGCTGTCGGGCGGCATCGAGCCCGGCGTCAGCCCGCCGACATCGGTATGATGGCCGCGCGCGGAGGTGTAGAACAGCACCTCCTGCCCCTCCGCATCCCAGACCGGGGTGACCACGGTGATGTCGGGCAGATGGGTGCCGCCATTATAGGGCGCGTTCAGCACATAGACATCGCCCGGCCCCATGTCGGGGTTCTGGGCGATCACCGTCTTCACGCTGGCGGCCATCGAGCCCAGATGCACCGGCATGTGCGGGGCGTTGGCGATCAGATCGCCCTCGGCATCGAACACGGCGCAGGAGAAATCCAGCCGCTCCTTGATGGTAACGGAGGCGGCGGTGTTTTCCAGCACCGCGCCCATCTGTTCGGCGATCGACATGAAGAGGTTGTTGAACACCTCCAGCATCACCGGATCGGCCGAGGTGCCGATGGCCCGCTCGGCCGCTCGGGCCGTGATGCGTTCGAGCAGCACATGGTTGTGGCCGGTGATCCGCGCCTGCCAGCCCGGGGCGATCAGGATCGCGGTATGCGGCTCGACCAGCACCGCCGGACCGGTCAGCCGGTCGCCGGGGCGCATCGCCTCGCGGCGCACGAAGCGGCTTTGAACCCAGTCGCCGCCGATCCAGATCGGGGCGGTCAGCGCGACCGCGATCTCGGCCTCGGGCCGTTCCCGCTCCTCCACCGCGGTCTCGGTCAGATCGGCGGCGGAGCCGATCGCCTCGACCGTCAGCGCCTCGATCACCAGCGGCACGTCGCCGGCATCGAAGCCGAAACGCTGGCGATGGGCGGTGGCGAAGGCGGCGCGCATCTCGTCCTCGGGACCGAAGGCGATGGGCAGGGCGGTGTCGGTGCCCTTGACCTTCAGATGCAGGGTCATGGTCAGCCGGATGCGGTCTTCGGCCACGCCCTGGGCGGCGACCTCGTCATGCACCTCGCCAGAGAGCCGGTCGAGCTCGGCGGCGGCCGCGAGACGGGTCTCGGGCGACAGCTCGGCCTCCACCGCCCGGCTGCGGCTGGCGCGGATATCGGCAAGCCCCATGCCATAGGCCGAAAGCAGCGAGGCAAAGGGGTGGATCAGGCAGCGCGACATGCCCAGCGTGTCGGCGATCTCGCAGGCATGCTGCGCCCCGGCGCCTCCGAACACGGTCAGGCAGTATTCGGTGACGTCATAGCCGCGCTGGACCGAGATCTTCTTGATCGCATTGGCCATGTTCTCGTTGGCGATGCGCAGGAAGCCCTCGGCCAGCTCCTCCACGCTCTTGCCGGTCTCGGCCGCCATCGCCTCGAACCGCGCCCGGGCCGGGGCGGGGTCGAGCGGCCGGTCGCCGCCGGGGCCGAAGATGGCCGGGAAGAACTCCGGCCTCAGCCGCCCGGTGATCAGGTTGGCGTCGGTCACCGCCAGCGGCCCGCCGCGGCCATAGCAGGCCGGTCCGGGATCGGCGCCCGCGCTCTCCGGGCCGACCTGCAGCCGCCCGTCGCGCCACTGCAGGATCGAGCCGCCGCCCGCGGCCACGGTATGGATGTTCATCATCGGCGCGGTGATGCGCACGCCCGCGGTCCGGGTGTTCATCACCCGCTCGAACTCGCCGGCATAATGGCAGACATCGGTGCTGGTGCCGCCCATGTCGAAGCCGATGATCTTGTCCTGCCCGGCGATGGCGGATGTCCGCACCGCGCCCACCACCCCGCCGGCGGGGCCGGAGAGGATGGCGTCCTTGCCGCGGAATCTGTGCGCATCCGTCAGCCCGCCGGAGGACTGCATGAACATCAGCCTGCCCGACATGTCGCCGTCGAAGGCGGCGGCGACCCGGTCGACATAGCGACGCAGGATCGGCGAGAGATAGGCGTCGACCACCGTGGTGTCGCCGCGGCTGACCATCTTCATCAGCGGGCTGACCTCATGGCTGACCGAGACCTGGGCGAAGCCTTCCTCGCGGGCGATGCGCGCCGCTTCGGCCTCATGCGCGTGGTGGCGGTAGCCGTGGATGAAGACGATCGCGGCTGCCTCGATGCCGGCGGCGCGGGCCTCGCGCAGCGATGCGCGCAGCGCGGCCGCATCCAGAGGCGTCTCCACCGTGCCGTCGGCGCGGACCCGCTCGTCGACCTCGACGACGCGTGAATAGAGCATCTCGGGCAGGATGATCTCGCGCGCGAAGAGATCGGGCCGGGCCTGATAGCCGATGCGCAGCTGATCGCCGAGCCCGCGCGTGGTGACCAGCACCGTCGGGGTGCCCTTGCGTTCGAGCAGCGCATTGGTGGCCACGGTGGTGCCCATCTTGACGCTGGCGACCTCGCCCGCCGGGATCGGTTGGGCGGGTCCGAGCCCGAGAAACCGGCGGATGCCCTCCAGCGCCGCATCCTCGTAGCGTTCGGGGTTCTCCGACAGCAGCTTGGCGGTGTGCAGCCTGCCATCGGGATCGCGCGCCACGACATCGGTGAAGGTGCCGCCCCGGTCGATCCAGAAATCCCACGCGCCCATGCCGTCCCCCGCTCGTTTGCAACGGGCCAGCCCTAGCCAGAGGCGGGGGGAAGATCAATCGGCGGCAGGTGCGGTCGCGGCGGCTTCGGGGCCGTGGGCGGGTCGAGGCCGGAGCCACGCCGTAGCAACTGTCTTTTTCAGGCGGGTGCGGGGCGGTAGTCGGTGTTGTCGCGGAACATTGCATTGAGGATGGTGAGAAGCTTTCTGGCGCAGGCGGTGATGGCGAGCTTGACCGGTTTTCCGGCCTCCTGGAGGCGCTGTCGGAAGGCC
>RFIR01000397.1 GCA_003695135.1 Alphaproteobacteria bacterium
CTGCATGGCGATCTTTCCCTATACCGATCCGGCGCTGAAGACGCCCGATGCGCGCGAGGCGCTCAACCCCGACAATCTGGTCTGCCGCGCCACGCGGGCGCTGAAGGCAGCGGTGCCGGAGGTGGGCGTGCTGCTCGATGTGGCACTCGATCCCTACAATTCCGACGGTCATGACGGGCTGGTGCGCGATGGCGTGATCCTCAATGACGAGACGCTGGAGGTGCTGCGCGAGCAGGCGCTGGTGCAGGCCGGGGCGGGGGCGGACATTCTCGGCCCCTCCGACATGATGGACGGGCGGGTGGGCGTGATCCGCGAGGCGCTGGAGGGCGCCGGCTACAAAAACACCATGATCATGTCCTATGCGGCCAAATACGCCTCGGCCTTCTACGGACCGTTCCGCGATGCGGTCGGCTCCGGCGGGGCGCTGAAGGGCGACAAGAAGACCTATCAGATGGATCCCGCCAATACCGACGAGGCGCTGCGCGAGGTGGCGATGGATCTCGCCGAGGGCGCCGACATGGTGATGGTCAAGCCGGGCCTGCCCTATCTCGATGTCTGCCGGCGGGTGAAGGACAGCTTCGGCGCGCCGACCTATGCCTATCAGGTCTCGGGCGAATACGCGATGATCGAGGCCGCGGCGGCCAATGGCTGGATCGATGGCGAGCGGGCGATGGTCGAGAGCCTTCAGGCCTTCAAGCGCGCCGGCTGCGACGGCATCCTGACCTATTTCGCCCCGCGGGTGGCCGAACTGCTGCAGGCCGGCTGAGCCGCGGCGATCGGCGCCCCCGAAAAAACAGCACCGGCCGCAGGCAAGACCGGTGAGTCAATCTTCGCGCTTGGCCATACGGCCGGTTTGAGGCTCCCGCCGCCCATTCGGCGGAAGTCCTTTGCGATGTCAGCTGCGCCGACGGCGCAGCCCGATGAGTCCCAGCCCGGCAATGGCAGTAGCGAACAGTCCCAGCGCCGCCGGGACCGGCACTGGCTGCGGCGGGCTGAGCTTGCGCAGCCGCACATTGTCGATCAGCGCGCCGGAATTGTCCCTGCCGAAGCCCTTGAAGAACAGCCAGCCGGCACCGCTGGTCGCGGTGAAGGTCCGGCTCACCCTCTTCATGGCCGGCAGACCGCCCTTCGGCGATTTCAGCGCATAGCGAACGTTGCGATAGAGCCCAAAGACCAGCCGTTCAGGCTTCGTGCCGGCGACGCCGACATCGAAGCTCAACCGGTAGGTCGCCCCCTTGACCAGCTTGATCCGTCGGGTTCTGATGGTGCCTGCCTTGTTGGTCGAGCCGCCGAGATCGACGTATTTCCCGGTTCCGGAATACACGCTGCCCAGGCCGGGTCCGAGCACGTCGACCGATCCCTGCCTGACCTGCCATTTGCTCAGGGTCACATTCTGCCCGACCGATTCACCGTTGAAGTTGTCCGAAAAAACGGTCACCGCCCCTGCCGCGTGCCCGAGGCCGAGCAAAAATGCCGTTGCCAGCATCAGCTTCTTCATTGTTTCTGCCTCTTCAACTACACCCAAGAGGCCTTGCGCACTGCAAAGCACGAAGATTTTGTTAACCCTCGGCCGGGGAATCGTCAAGCTTTGGCGGGGGCGGGGAAAGGGGAAATATGGCGGAAATCGGGCAAGGGCCTGAAAAACCCGTGAATTCCACAGCAACCCGTTCGGGCCGGTCCGCGATCACGCGCCGGCGGGTGCTGACCGGCGCCGGCGCCGCGATTCTGCTCCGCCCGGGCCGGGGCACGGCGCGCACGATCCGCGATCCCGAGCTGGGCCGGCTGCGCGTGGACCGGGTCGCAGAGGGGCTCGAGCACCCGGTCGCGCTGGGCTTCCTGCCGCGCCGCCAGTTCCTCGTCGCCGAGGCGCAGGGGGCGATCGCGCTCCTCCGCCGCGGCGAGCGCCCGCGCCGGCTGAGCGGTGTGCCGCATGTGTTCGCGCATCGCCTGGGCGGGATGTTCGACCTGCTGGTCCCGCCCGATATCGCCCGCGCGCGGCGGCTCCTGATCTCCCATGCCCGCCCCTCGGCCGTCATCCAGGCCAGGCTGGAGGTGGCGGAGGCGCGCTTCGACCGCTTCTCCGAACAGCTTACCGATCTCCGTCCCGTCTTCACCGAGACCGCGTCCCGGGACAGCCCGGCGCGGATGGGCGGACGCATGGTCGCCGATGGCGCGGACGGGTTCTTCCTGCTCTGCGGCGACCGCGGCGAGGAGGACAGGCGCTTCGATCCCGAATCGGAGGCCGGCAAGATCTTCCGCTTTCGCCGCGACGGCAGCCTTCCACTGGACGGCCCGCGCCTTGCCGGGGAAGGCCTGCGCGGCCTGTGGTCGATGGGCCATGTCAACCCGCGCGCCGGCGCGCTGCGCCCGGCCGACGGGCGGCTGTGGATCGCCGACTACGCGCGCGGCACCGGCGCCTGGCTGCACCGGGTTCTGGGCGGCCTGGGCTATCTGTGGCCGGGCGCGCCGCCCGATGCGGTGCCGGAGGGCGGGCCGCCCGCCGTGGCGCCGCTGCATGTGTTCGCCGATCCGCTCCGCCCGGTGGCGATGTGCTTCGTGACGGGCGGCCGTTTCAGGCGCTGGGAGGGCCAGCTGCTGATCGCCAGCGACCGGCCCGCCGGCATCACCCGCCTGGTCCTGGATGGCGAGCGCGTGGTCGGGGAACGGCCCTTTCTCGACGATCGCCTTGGCACGCCGGCCGATCTGCGCATGGGGCCCGACGGTGCGCTGTGGCTGCTTGCCGGCGGCAAGCGCGGGGAACTTTTTCGCATCGAACCGGCATGACGCGGCCGGCAAAGCCTGCTATGCTGGGCGGGCGACGCGGCTCGGCGCAAGGGTGCGAAGACACCGGCAGCCGGATCAAGACCGAAATCGGGACCGAAATCGGGATCACCCGCGGCGAACAGGCAATCGAACAGATCGACGATCGCACAGATCGTCAATCGAGCGGACAATGAGGTAGGGGCATGACAGATCTCACGCGCAGGGCGCTCATGGGCGCCATGACCATTGGTGCTGCGCTGGCCGGCGCGGGGCTGGCCCGGGCATCGAGCCGGGCGAAGATCGACCGCAATGTCGACCGGGCGCTGCGCGAACTGACGCAGAACATCCGCGGGGCGCGGGAACTGATGCAGCGTGCCAAGGGCTATCTGATCCTGGCCGACATCACCAAGGCGGGCTTCGTGGTCGGGGGTGAATATGGCGAGGGCACGCTGTTCGTCGGCGGGGCGCCGGTGGCCTACTACTCGGTGGCCTCGGCCTCGATTGGCCTGCAGGCCGGGGTGCAGACCTCCAATCAGGCGCTGTTCTTCCTGACCGAATCGGCGCTGCGCGAGTTTCGCACCGCCGATGGCTGGACCGCCTCGGCCGATGCCGAGATCGCCATCTACGATGACGGCATGGGGCTGCGGCTGGACAGCCAGATCGTCAACCGCCCGGTGGTCGGCTTCGTATTCGGCCGCGAGGGGCTGCTGGCCGGCGCCAGCATCGAGGGCTCGAAATACAGCCGCATCTTCCGCTGAGCGGTCAGTGTTCCCGGGGCTCCGCCCGTTCGCCGCGGAAATCTCTCCGCCGGAGAGATTTCCAGCCGCGGTTCACCCCGGAGTATTTGAGCGAGGAAGAAGAAGCGGAAGGACGCCCCTCTTCCTGGTTGCAATTACTCCTGCCCCGGGGCCCGGGGCGAGGGCGGGGGGCCGGGGATCGGAAAGGCATGACGGTCGGTCATCGCGGCAGGCGGCGCCGGCCCGTGCCGATGTGCCCGGGCGCCACGAAATGCGGCAAAACTCAACCAGCCAGACCCGAGCGTTCCGCGCGGGCGCCGCGAAATTGTGGCGTCACATGCGCTCTTCCTGTTTTCACTGTTGATTGATAGAGACCCCTGCAAATCCCTGCCGGCCAGACCCGGGCGTTGCGCTCGGGCGCCGCGAAATGCGGCGCCGGCAAAGTTTGTTCCTGATTTTCACCTATTTAGTAAATATTGATTGGGGAATCATTTTCTAATTACTTCACGCGCGCGCAGTACACGTTGGCAGAAAACGTGTCTTGCCTGGGATGCTCCGTCACGACGGGGTTTCGCAGGGGTCTCTGATAAATATTGATTTCGAAGTTGTTTTCTAGAGACCACTGCAAAACTCCGCCGGCCAGACCCTGTCGCATCGCCCGGGCGCCGCAAAATGCGGCGCTACATGCGATTTTCCTATTTTCACTGTTGATTGCAAAATATTGATTGCAAATTTATTTTCTAATTATTTTACGTGCGCACAGATC
>RFIR01000398.1 GCA_003695135.1 Alphaproteobacteria bacterium
CCCATCGTGTCGCTGCGCGACGTGCACAAGTCCTTCGGCGATCTGGAGGTGCTCAAGGGCATCAGCTTCGACGTGATGAAGGGCGAGGTGATCTGCATCATCGGCCCCTCGGGCTCCGGCAAGTCGACGCTGATCCGCTGCATCAACGGGCTCAACGACATCCAGCAGGGCTCGATCAAGGTGGAGGGGATCGAGGTGCACGACCCCCATCTCGACAAGCTGGCGCTGCGCAAGAAGGTCGGCATGGTGTTCCAGCAATACAACCTGTTCCCGCACAAGACGGCGCTGGAAAACGTGATGATGGCGCCGGTTCTGGTGCTGAAGCAGGACAAGGCCGAGGTCGAGCGGCGCGCGCGGGCGCTGATGGCCAAGGTGCGGCTTGAGGGCAAGGAGGACAGCTATCCGGGCGAGTTGTCCGGCGGCCAGCAGCAGCGGGTGGCGATCGCACGCAGCCTGGCGATGAATCCGGATGTGATGCTGTTCGACGAGGTGACCGCCGCGCTCGACCCCGAGACGGTCAAGGAGGTGCTGGTCACCATCAAGGAGCTGGCCGCCGAGGGCATGACCTGCATGCTGGTCACCCACGAGATGGGCTTTGCCCGCGAGGTCGCCGACCACATCTATTTCACCGATCGCGGCGTGATCGTCGAGCACGGGCCGCCGGCCACCTTCTTTACCGAGGCGAGCGATCCCCGCACCCGGGAGTTCCTGAGCCAGATCCTGTGACGCCGGCCGGGCCGGTTATCGCGACATTTCCCGGCGAAGGGCCGGCTCAGCCGCCCGATGGCAGGTCGACGAGGAAGCGGCGCGACAGCGGCAGGCTGGCGGCACCGCGAGCGCCCGCACCGGGCCCGATGCTGCCCGATCGGAGCTGCGGGAGCTCGATCCCCGGCAGCCCCTCGCGCTCCAGCGCGCTGCGCGTGGCGGTGACCAGACGGGCGCGCAGGGCGACCGGCATCCAGCCATCGATCAGCACGGTGCGAAAGTCGATCACCGCGCAGGCGGCCACGATGGCGCGTGCCAGCGCCCCGGCCGCACCGGCGATCCAGTCGGCGACGATGTCCTCCGGCAGGCTCCAGTTGTCCGGGCGCTGCCACATCGCCTCGCCATCGCCGCCCCGCGCCTCCACCGCCTGTTCCAGCACCGCCAGCGAAGCACGGTCGATCAGCTGCACCGCCCGCCCGTCCCTGCGGTCGACCGGCATCGAGCCGAGCGCGCCGGCATTGCCGGTGGCCCCGGAAAACAGCCTGCCGTTGAGCGCGACGCCGCCCCCGGCGAAATAGCCGATGTAGAAATGCAGCAGATCGCCCTCGATCCTGGCCGAGCCGAAAACCAGCTCGGCCCCGCAGGCGGCGGTGGCGTCGTTCTCGACGAAAACCGGGAACGGCCAGCGCCCGTCGAGCTCGGCGGCGATGTCGCGGTGGCGCCAGACCTGCATTTCCGTCGCGGCCGCACCCGGAACGCTGCCCCATTCCCAGATGCGGTAGGGCATGGCGATGCCCAGCCCGGAAACACGCTCGCGCCCCTGCGCTCCGAGACCCTGCAGCAGCCTGTCCGCCCCCGCGACGGCGAATGCCACCGCGGCGTCGGGATCTGGCAGACGATGGGCCTGGCGCAACTGGCCAAGCTCCTGCCCCAGAAAATCGGTGAGCGTCATCTCGAAGGTCCGGCGACCGATCAGCAGGCCGAGGAAATAGGCCGCATCGGGGTTGAGCCGCATCGGCACCGAGGGCTGGCCGACCCTGCCGCGCACCGGCGGGTTCTTCAGCAGATAGCCCTCGGCCTCGAGCCCGCGCATGATCACCGAGATCGCCTGTGCCGACAGGCCGGTCTGGCGCGAGATCTCGGTCTTGGAAAGCGCGCCGTGGCGGCGCAGCAGCGTCAGCACGAGACGCTCGTTATAGGCGCGCATCCCGCTCTGATTGGTTCCACGCATGACACGCCGGGCCTCGCCGGCGGCGCCAAGTGTCACGTCCATCTCCCGATTGCCCGTGCGCACCGATAATCGGGCACAACCCACAGGTTGATCTATTCTGCGCCCGATGCAACTGTCAATAATAATTCATAGTGTGTGACTTATTTGTTGACATATGCTTGCCGAACGGGTTGTTATGACTCGGCAACGCCTCTTCGCCAGGGGGGCGAAGACGCCGTTCACATGGGAGGAGAACAACATGACCCGTCTTACCGGGACGATCGCGCTCGCCGGGGCCGCCGCGCTGGGGATGGCCGTGCTCGGCACTGCCGCTCAGGCGGAAATCGGCGCCTGTCTGATCACCAAGACCGAGACCAACCCCTTCTTCGTCAAGATGCGCGAGGGCGCATCGGCCAAGGCCAAGGAACTCGGGATCACGCTCAAGAGCTATGCCGGCAAGATCGATGGCGACAATGAATCCCAGGTCGCCGCGATCGAGACCTGCATCGCCGACGGCGCCAGGGGCATCCTGATCACGCCGTCCAACACCTCGGCCATCGTGCCGACGGTCAAGGCCGCGCGGGATGCCGGGCTGATCGTGATCGCCCTCGACACGCCGCTGGAGCCGATCACCGCCGCCGACGCGACGCTGGCCACCGACAACTTCAAGGCCGGCGAGCTGATCGGCGCCTGGGCCAGGGCCAAGCTCGGCGACGAGGCCGCCAACGCCCGCATCGCCTTTCTCGATCTGGCGATCAGCCAGCCCACCGTCGACGTGCTGCGCGATCAGGGCTTCATGAAGGGCTTCGGCATCGACCTCAACGACCCCAACGTGATCGGCGACGAGAACGACCCGCGCATCGCCGGCCATGACGTCACCGCCGGCAACGAGGAAGGCGGCCGCAAGGCGATGGAGAACCTTCTGGCCAAGGATCCCTCGATCAACGTGGTCTACACCATCAACGAACCGGCCGCCGCCGGTGCCTATGAGGCGCTGAAGGCGGTGGGGCGCGAGAAGGACGTGCTGATCGTCTCGGTCGATGGCGGCTGCCCCGGCGTGCAGAACGTCAGGGAAGGCATCATCGGCGCGACCAGCCAGCAATACCCGCTGCTGATGGCCTCGATGGGCATCGAGGCGATCAAGAAGTTTGTCGAGACCGGCGAGAAGCCGGCCAACACGCCCGGCCTCGATTTCTTCAACACCGGCGTGCAGCTGGTCACCGACCAGCCGGTCCCCGGTGTGGAATCGATCGATACCGCCAAGGGGCTGGAGCTCTGCTGGGGTTGATCTGAGCGCGGAACCGGTCAAGCATCGGTTCGGGGGCGGGCACGGGCCCGCCCCGCACTGAAAGCGATGCCCCCGCGGGCGCGGGGGCCGCGCGCGGGGAGCGGGTCATGTCCACGTCCGAGGATTTCGAAGGCGCGGCGAAGCAGGCGGCGCAGGGCGTCGCCGAGTTCGACCAAGAGGAGCGCGGCTGGATCGGCCGGTTTCACAACGCCCTGCATGCCACTCCGGCGCTGGTGCCGCTGATCGTTCTGGTGGCGGCGATCGCGCTGTTCGGTCTGGCGCTGGGCTCGAAGTTCTTCTCGCCCTTCGCGCTGACCCTGATCCTGCAGCAGGTGCAGATCGTCGGCGTGCTGGCCGCGGCGCAGGCGCTGATCATCCTGACCGCCGGCATCGACCTGTCGGTGGGCGCCATTGCGGTGCTCAGTTCGGTGGTCATGGGCCAGTTCACCTTCCGCTACGGCATCCCGCCCTTTCTTTCGGTGATCATCGGCCTTGCCGTCGGCACCGCCATCGGCGCGATGAACGGCTGGCTGGTCAGCCGGGTCAGGCTGCCGCCATTCATCGTGACGCTGGGCATGTGGCAGATCGTGCTGGCGGTGAACTACCTCTACTCGGCCAACGAGACCATCCGCTCGCAGGATATCGAGGCCGACGCGCCGTTTCTGCAGTTTCTCGGCAACAAGCTGCAGTTTGCCGGCGCCACCTTCACCTTCGGGGTGATCCTGATGCTGGTGCTGGTCTTCGTGCTCGCCTATGCGCTGCGCTCCACGCCATGGGGGCGGCATGTCTATGCGGTGGGCGACGACCCGGAGGCGGCCGAGCTTGCCGGCGTCCATGTCCACCGCACGCTGATGTCGGTCTACATGCTGGTCGGCTTCATCTGCGCGCTGGCCGGCTGGGTGATGATCGGCCGCTTCGGCTCGGTCTCGCCCTCGGCCTCGACCGGGGTGATCGGCAACATCCAGGCGATTACCGCGGTGGTGATCGGCGGCATCTCGCTGTTCGGCGGGCGCGGCTCGATCATGGGCGCCTTCTTCGGCGCGCTGATCGTCGGCGTGTTCGAGCTCGGCCTGCGCATGGCCGGCGCCGACCCGCAATGGACCTTCCTGCTGATCGGGGTGCTGATCATCGCCGCGGTCACCGTCGACCAGTGGATCCGCAAGGTGGCCGCGTGATGGAACCGATTCTGAAATGCCGCGGTCTGGTCAAGCGCTTCGGGCGCGTCACCGCGCTGGATCACTGCGATTTCGACCTGATGCCGGGCGAGATTCTCGGCGTGATCGGCGACAATGGCGCCGGCAAGTCCACGCTGATCAAGACGATCTCCGGCGCGCTGATCCCCGATGAGGGAGAGATCTGGCTGGAGGGGCAGAAGATCCTGTTCACCTCGCCCATCGAGGCGCGCGAGGCGGGAATCGAGACCGTCTACCAGACGCTGGCCATGTCGCCGGCCCTGTCGATCGCCGACAACATGTTCATGGGCCGCGAGCTGTTGATGCCGGGGATCCTCGGCAAGGTTTTCCGCCGGCTCGACCGCCCGCGGATGGAGAAATTCGCCCGCGACAAGCTCTCCGAGCTTGGCCTGATGACGATCCAGAACATCAGGCAGTCGGTGGAAACCCTCTCCGGCGGCCAGCGTCAGGGGGTGGCGGTGGCGCGCGCGGCCGCCTTCGGCTCGCGCGTCATCATCCTCGACGAGCCGACCGCGGCGCTTGGCGTCAAGGAAAGCCGGCGGGTGCTGGAGCTGATCCTCGACGTCAAGTCGCGCGGCATTCCGATCATCCTGATCAGCCACAACATGCCGCATGTCTTCGAGGTGGCCGACCGCATCCATATCCACCGGCTCGGCCGGCGGCTGTGCGTCATCGACCCGAAGGCTTACAGCATGTCCGACGCGGTGGCCTTCATGACCGGGGCCAAGGCGCCGCCCGAGGCTGCCGCGGCGGCGTGATCGGCGCGAGCTGTCGCGGTCGCCGGGCGAGCGAGGCCCCGGCGCTGCATAATCGCTTCCAATTGCCGCAGGGCCGGGTTTATCTTCGCCAAACCGCCGGGGCATGCGGCTCCGGCCAGAACAGGGAGACAAACCATGTGCCATGCCTGTGTGATCGACAGCGTAAAGCGCGCGATGATCTCGCGCCGCGATCTGTTCCGGGGCGCCGTTGCCGGTACCGCCGCCGCCGCGGCCGGCATCGCCGGCACCACCTCGGCCTTTGCCGCCACCCCCAGCAAGGTGGTCGATCTGACCTATGGCTATGACGAAAGCTTTCCGACCTATTTCGGGGCGCCGGGCATCTCGTCCGACCAGCGTTTCAACTTTGCCGAGCACGGCTTCAACCTCAAGGTGCTGACGGTCAACGAACATACCGGCACCCATCTCGACGCGCCGCTGCATTTTTCCGCCGACGGCGCTTCGGTGGACCAGATCGCGGTGGAAAATCTCGTCCTGCCGCTCTGCATCGTCGATATCCGCGAAAAGGCTGCCGCCAATGCCGATGCCGAGCTCACGCCGGACGATCTGAAGGCGTGGATCTCGGCCAACGGCCCGATCCCGGACGGCGCCTGCGTGGCGATGAATTCCGGCTGGCAGGACCGGGTCTCGGGCGACGGCTTCCGCAATGCCGACAGCGACGGGGTGATGCATTTCCCCGGCTTCCATATCGAGGCCACGCAGATGCTGCTTGAGACCAATGCGGCCGCGATCGGGGTCGACACGCTGTCGCTCGACTATGGCAAGAGCGGCGATTTCAAGACCCACTACGCCTGGCTGCCGGCGGGCCGCTACGGCATCGAGAATCTCAAGTCGCTCGATCAGCTGCCGGCATCCGGCGCCACGCTGGTGGTGGGCGCCCCGACCCACAAGGGCGGCACCGGCGGGCCGGCGCGGGTGCTGGCGCTGCTCTGAGCACGGTCACGCCCTGGCCGCGCAGTGACCGGGCTCGCGCAGCCGGCATTGCGGGCGGGGCAGGGATCGGTGCATGATGCGCCGGCAGATGCGGCCCGCTCCGCCACGGCGGGGCGGGTCTTCTGCATGCCGGAGGCGATTGCAGGGAGGCAGGCCGATGAGTACGGCCGGGAATGGCGAATTCGTCCATATCGTGCGCGTCGGCTGGGGGCATTGCGATCCCGCCAGGATCGCCTATACCGCCCGGCTGCCGGAATTCGCGCTGGAGGCCATCGACGCCTGGTGGGAGCATCATTTCGGCACCGGCTGGTACCAGATGGAGCTCGATACCGGCACCGGAACCCCCTTCGTGCATCTCGAGCTCGACTTTCGCAGCCCGGTCACCCCGCGCCACCGGCTGCATTGCCATGTCCGGCCCGTCCGCCTCGGCAGCCGTTCGATCGAGTTCCGCGTCGCGGGGTATCAGGACGGCACGCTGTGCTTCGAGGGCCGCTTCGTCAGCGTCTTCATCCATGCCGGCTCGATGCGCACCCGCACCGCGCCGGAACACATCCGCGCGCGCATCACCGCGATGATCGCGGCCGGTGCGGCGGTCCCGTCCTGATCTCCATGTCGAATTGATGAATGGCCTGAAAAAGCTTGATGCAACGCGGCATCCGGAAGCTATTCGAACGACCGCTGCACATCGCGGAAGCAGACTGAAGCGCGGAACGCGCAAGGATTTGCAGGGATCATGATCGCGTGCGCATAAAGTTATTTGAAGAGACCCCTGCAAAACCCGGATGTAGACAGGCATCCTGAATGTGCCGTTTTTCAAACCAATCAAATCTGCGTGCGCATAAAATAATTAAAAGAGACCCCTGCGAAACTCCGCTGGCCGGACCCGGGCGCTGCGCTTGGGCGCCGCGAAATGCGGCGCCGGTCATGTTGTGATTATTTTCACTGTTGATTGATAAATATTGATTGGGAAATAATTTTTAATTACTTTACGCGCGCGCAGTACACATTAGCAGAAAACGTGTCTCGCCAGGGATGCTCCGTCGCGCCGGATTTTTGCAGGGCCTCTATAAAATAAATTTGCAATCAATATTTACCAACCAACAGTGAAAACAAGAAGAGCGCATGTGGCGCCGCAATTTTGTGGCGCCCATGCGGAACCCCCGGTCCCGGCTGATGGTGTTTCGCAGGATCTCCATCTTGAACCGTCCACACATATCAGCTGCGCAGCACGAGTCGTGAAACCAGAATTGATCGCCCCTGCCGCCGGAACCGTCTGCTCGGCGCGTACCATTCTCGTGTCTCGGCCGGGCGGGCCGCTCGCCGCGAGACACGCATGGCCACCGGCCCGGACGGGCCGGGCCGCAATGACAATCGGACAGAAAGGAACGGGCAATGAATCGGCTTTTGGCAGGAAGCTGCGTCGCGGCGCTGGTGCTGGCGAGCGCCTGCGCTCCGACCAATGACGGCCGGCCCAACCGGACGGTGACCGGCGCGCTGATCGGCTCGACGGTCGGGGCGCTGGGCGGGCTGCTGGTCGGCGGAAACGACCGGCGCAACGCGCTGATGGGCGCCGGCATCGGCGTGCTGGTCGGGGCGGCGATCGGCAATTATCTCGACCAGCGCGAGGCCGAGCTGAGGCGCGAGCTTCGCGGCACCGGCGCCATCGTCACCCGCTATGACGACCGGCTGGGCGTGACCCTGCCCGAGGGCATCACCTTCGATGTCGACAGCGCCAGGCTGAAGCCGCGCAGCCGGCGGGTGATCAACCGCATCGCGCGCGCGCTCAACCGCGATCCGCGCTCCTATGTCGATGTGATCGGCCATACCGACAGCACCGGCACCAGAGCGTACAATCAGCAGCTTTCGACCCGGCGGGCGCGGGCGGTCTACAACGCGCTGATCCGGCGCGGGGTCGCGGCCGAGCGGCTGGCCTTTGCCGGCGCGGGCGAGACCCAGCCCATCGCCAGCAATGCCACGGCCGAAGGCCGGGCGCGCAACCGGCGGGTGGAAATCATCATCTATCCGGCGAGCTGATCCGGGCTTCCCGCCCCGGCACGGTGCCGCCATATTGGGGCGGGAGGCAGGCAATGACCGAAATCCGCACCGAGCGGCTGATCCTGCGCGGCTGGCAAGATGCCGATCGCGCCGCCTTTGCCGCGATCAATGCCGACCCCCAGGTGATGGAATTCTTCCCCGCCCTGCTGAGCCGGGCCGAAAGCGATGCGGTCATCGAGCGCCAGACCGCGCGGCTGGCCGAGGACGGTCTGTGCTTTCTGGCGCTGGAGCGGCGCGCGGACGGCGTCCTTCTGGGCTTTACCGGGCTGGCCACGGTCAGCTTTGCCGCCCCCTTCGCCCCGGCGGTGGAGATCGGCTGGCGGCTGGCGCGGTCGGCCTGGGGGCGGGGTTACGCGACCGAGGCGGCACGAGCCTGCCTGCGCTGGGGCTTCGCCGATCACGGGCTTGCGGAGATCCTTGCCTTTGCGGTACCGGGAAACACCCGCTCGCATGCGGTGATGGAACGGATCGGCATGCGCAGGGACCCCGACGGCAGTTTCGACCACCCGGCCCTGCCTGCGGGAAATCATCTGCGCCGGCACTGGCTGTGGCGGCTGACACGGCAGGACTGGGAACGGGCGGGCGGCTGAAACGCCGGACCGGCGGAGGATCATGAAGCCGACATTCGGACATCGCCTCGTCAATATCGCGCAATCGGCACTGCTGATCGGCGCCATGGCGCTGATCCTGTGGTTCAGCGTCTCGGTGGTCATCGGCGGATCGGGGCTGTGGCTGGCCATGGCCGCGATCCTGCTCGGGCTGGTCGCCCTGCCCTCGCTGCCCAAGGGGATGATCCTGTCGGCCTATCGCGCGCGCCGGCTCGGCCCGGAGGAGTTTCCCGCCGGGGTGGCGGTGGTCGCCGAACTGGCCCGGCGCGCGGAGCTGCCGAAGCCGCCCGAGCTCTACTGGATCCCCAGCTCGATGCCCAATGCCTTCGCCATCGGATCGCCGTCCGACAGCGTCATCTGCGTGACCGACGCGCTCTTGCGCATCATGGACGACCGCGAATTCACCGGCATCCTCGC
>RFIR01000399.1 GCA_003695135.1 Alphaproteobacteria bacterium
GCCGCCGCGCGCTGGGCGGGAGCCCCTGTCAGGCCCCGCCCCGCGCGGCCCGGAACTCGCGGATGGCCGGGTTCGGGGCGGTCGCCGGCCCGGGTTCCGCATCCTCCGTCGCCGGCGCCTGATCCGGCGCAGCCGGATCCATCGCCCGCACCCGCTCGATGCTGTCGAGCGTGCGCGCCACGTCTTCGGGTGCGATCTTCATCGCGCGGTTCTCGCGAAAGTGATGCAGTTCGCGCGCACCGAAATAGAACGAGACGATGGCGCCCAGCAGCCACCACAGCGGATCGGGCACCAGCTGCAGCCCCTGCATGCGGGCGGCGAAGCCGAGCGGATCGGCCATGGCATAGACGAACAGCCCGATGCAGCCCAGCGCCAGCGCCGGGCGCGGGATGCGGTTCAAGCCGTCGATCAGCACGTCGAAGCCGCGCTTGGGCGGGGCGAGGAACTCCGCGGCATATTGCGCGCGCGCCGCGGTCGCCTCTTCATGCGCGCGCTGCGCATCGGCCTCGGCATTGGGGCGGAACACCTCGGCTACCTCACGCACACCGCCGGTGATCGTGCGGATGCCGCCACCGAAAAGCCAGCTCAGGATGCCCATTTCGCGGTCCTTTCCCGGTGCTCGGCCTCGCTGAGCCGGAAGCGCGGCGAGATGAATTCCTCCGCCCGCACAATCCAGCCGCCCTTGCCGCCATCGCGGCGGCGGGCGTATTTGCGGCTGGCCGGACGCCGGTCGGCAAGCCGGTAGTAATAGTCGCGCCGGGCGATGCCATAGGCATCGACCAGAAGCGGTCCCATCGCCTCGAAGGCGCGCGCCGCGGCGGCCTCGGTCTTCGGACCCAGCGCGCCGTCGCGGACGAGCGGGCCGAAACCGGCCTCGTTGAGCACATCCTGCAGGATGCGGATGGCATTGGACCCCGCATTGACCTGCATGTCGAACACGCTGGCCTGAAGGGTCGCGGGCAGCCGGTCGATGCGCGGCTTGCGGAAGTAATGGGTGATGAAGATCTCGACCGCCTGATCGAGGCTCAGCCGCCGGACGTCCTCGGCATCGACATCGCCGTCGGCGTCCAGATCGAGCCCCAGCGCGCGCATGGTATGGATGGTCACGCCGTGATTGGTGGCGCCGCCGGGATCGTCGGGGTCGTTCACGAACCCGCCCTCTCGGCGCACGATATCGCGTGCAATCTCCTCTACGGAAGGCATTGCCGTCTCCAGTTCCTGAAATTCTCGAGTGATGAAGCGCGGACACCGCCCGCCAGGGCCGCGCCGCGCGGCGAGACTAGCCGATCGCCGTTTGGGAATGATTAACCACAGCGTGCAGCCTCACAGCCGCAGCCGGCCCTCCATCAGCACCACGCCCTGGCCGGCGACCTCGACGCCCGCGATGGCATCGCGCGGCCCCAGCACCCGGACCCGGGCCTGTCCGGGGCGGCCGAGCCAGTGGCCCTGCTCGGCGACGAATTCGGGCGACTCGATCCAGCCCTCGGCCCATAGCCACGCCGCCATGCAGCCGGTGGCCGAGCCGGTGAAGGGATCCTCCGGCGGCATGGGCGGGGGCAGCAGTAGCCGCGAGAAGGTATCGCCCGCCCCGGTCTCGCCGCCCAGCGTGACGAGGAAGGGTTCGAAGAAATCGCGCTCCATCGCCTCAAGCGCCGCCGCATCGAGCCGCGCGCGGCGCAACGCCGCCTTGTCGCGCAGCAGCGTGATGCAGAAGGCGGTGCCGGTGGAGACGGTGCGTGGCGTGCCGAGGATGTCTTCGGCTTCGAGCCCGTAAAGGGCGGCGATGGTCTCGGGCCGCCAGCGCCGGCCGAATTGCGGCGCCGGCTGCGTCATGGTGATCCGGGGCGGGCCTTCGGCGCGCGCATCGACGCGGATCGGCAGGATGCCGGCGCCGACTTCCAGCGTGAAGGCGGCCCGGCCATCCTCCAGCGTCACCAGTTCGCGATGGAGAAGCGAGGTCACGGTGGCGATGGTCGGATGCCCCGCCATCAGGATCTCGCGATCGGCAAGATAGTAGCGCACCCCGAAATCGGCCCGCTCCGACGGGACGAGATAGGCGCATTCGGCCAGCGAGGTCTCGCGCACCAGCGCCATGCGGGCCTCTTCCGACAGATCGCTCGCCTCATGCACCACCACGCAGCCATTGCCGCCGAAGGGCCGGTCGGTGAAGGCGTCGATCCAGTCGAAGGGAAGCGTCATGGCTTGCGATAGACGCCCTGCGCCTTGAGCGAGTCGATCGCCTCCTTGGGCATGTAGGTCTCGTCGTGGCGGGCAAGGATCTCGGTGGCCACCAGCACCCCGTCCTTCATGTGGCCCATGGCGACGACCCCCTGCCCCTCCTTGACCAGATCGGGAAGGATGCCCTTGAAGGTCACCGTGACGCTCCTGTTGGTGTCGGTGACCGAAAACCGCACGCTCTCATCCTCGCCGCGCTGCATGGAGCCCTTCTCGACCAGACCGCCGATGCGCAGGAAGACCCTGGCGTCGGGCGGATCCTCGACCACCTCGGTCGGGGTGTAGGCATAGCGCGCCGCGCCCGTCACCGTCATGGCATAGATCACCACCCCGGTGGCCGCGAACAGCAGCACCAGCCCGACCACGATCAGCTGGATGCGCCGCCTCTTCTTCAGTCCCGCCATGTCTTCAGCCCCGCCATCAGCCTGGCTTTCGCCGTCCGCGTTTTCTGCGTCTGGTCCCGCGCCCCAGCCGGATCAGACTGGCATTGACCTCGGCCCCGAAGATAATCACCGCCCCGCTGAGATAAAAGAACAGCATTGAGACCACCACCCCGGCCAGCGTGCCATAGGTGACGGCGAAGCCCGGCGCATAGGCCAGATAGAGCGAGAAGCCGGTCGCGCCGATGAAAAACAGCAGGGTCGTTGCCAGGATCCCCGGCCAGACCGGCGTCACCCGGTCGCTGGGCAGCAGCCTGTGCATGACATAAAGAAACCCCAGGAAGATGAGGATACCAAAGACATATCTTCCCAGGGTGACGATGCCCGGCGTCTCGATCTGCAGATATTCGCGCGCCAGGCTCAGCCCCAGCGGGGCGACGACGATGGCCAGCGAGATCAGGATGAAGGTGATCGCGCCCAGCACCACCAGACCCAGCGATTGCAGCCGGTTGAGCCACCACGGGCGGGGATCGTCGACCTCATAGGCGCGGTCGAAGGCGGTACGGAACGCCTCGACCCCGTTGGAGGAGGACCACAGCGCCACCGCCGCCGACAGCGTCAGCACCGAGCCGCGATTGACGCCCACCACCTCCAGAAGCACCGGCTCGATGGTCGAGATGAACTCCGGCGGCAGCAGCTCGACCAGACGGGTGATTGCGCCGAGGCTGGCATCGGTGCCGACCACCAGGCTCGCCGCCATCACCGCCACGATGCAGAACGGAAACAGCGCCAGCAGCATGGCGAAGGCGATGTATCCGGCCAGCGCCGTGCCGTCATGGGCCAGGAAATGGCGTGTCGCGTCCGATACGAGCCGCCAGATGAGCATCACGGAAACAGAGGCGCGGCCTCCAGCCCCATCACCTCCGGCAGCCCGAGCATGAGATTGGCGTTCTGCAGCGCCTGCCCGGAGGCGCCCTTGACCAGATTGTCGAGCGCCGAGAACAGGATCGTGCGGCCGGGAATGCGGTCGGGCACCACGCCGATATGGCAGTAGTTCGACCCGCGCACATGGCGCGTCGCCGGCGCCTCGCCCGGCGGCAGCACGACAATGAAAGGCTCCTCGGCATAGCGGCCGGCAATGGCGGCGTGGATCGCCCCGGCTTCGCCCTTCACGTAAATTGTCGCCAGTATCCCCCTGTTTTGCGGCAACAAATGGGGAACGAAGCTGACGCGCACCTCGCGCCCCGCCACCCGCGAGAATTCCTGATCGAACTCGGCCAGATGCCGGTGGGCGGCGATCTTGTAGGCGTGATAGCCCTCCGAGACCTCGGCATGCAGCATGCCTTCGGAGGGGCTGCGCCCGGCGCCCGACACGCCGGTGGCCAGGTCGATGACGATGTCCCCGGTGTCGATCACGCCGGCCTCCAGACAGGGCAGCAGCGGCAACAGCCCGGTGGCGGCATTGCAGCCGGTTCCGGCGCAGAGCCGGGTGGCCCGGATCTCCTCGCGGTAATACTCGGTCAGGCCATAGACAGCCTCGTCCTGCAGCTCCGGCGCATAATGCTCATGCCCGTACCAGCGGGCATAGACCGCCGGATCGCGCAGGCGGAAATCGGCCGACAGATCGACCACCTTCTGGTCGCGCGGCAGCGCGCGGATCACCTGCTGGGTGGTGGCATGCGGCAGGGCGCAGAACACCAGATCGATCCCGTCCAGATCGACATCGTCGATGCGGCAGAGCACGGGCAGGTCGAGATGGCGCAGATGCGGGAACACCGAGGCCATGCTCTGCCCCGCCTTGCGGTCGGCGGTCAGGGCGGCGATCTCCATCCGCGGATGGGTGGCGATCAGCCGCACCAGCTCGGCGCCGGTATAGCCGCTGGCGCCGAAGATTGCGATACGTGCCATCCCTTGTCCCCGTCCTTCTGCCCGTTCAGGATATGCAGCCATCCGCTATCACTTCACGGGGGTGAAAATCCACATGCGATCGGCAGATCGGCGATGAAACCGGGCCGGAACCGGGCAGATGCGCCCGCCCGACCCGCCTGCGGAGGCCCGGCATGATCGACCCGCCGGCCAACCTGCCGCTGTTCTTCCTGCAGCGCTTCAATCTCGGGCTGCTGGTGCTCTATCCCGTCGCGTGGTGGGCGCCGCTGGCCCGCGCCGGGTTCATGCCGCTGTTCGGCGGCAACGAGATCTCCATCCTCACCGGCGTGGCCGCGCTGTGGCAGACCGACATCGTGCTTTGCGCCATTGTGGTGCTGTTCGCGATCATCGCTCCCTACGCCAAGACGCTGGCGCTCGCCCTGCTTCACTTCGACTACCTGCCGCGGCGCTACCTGCCGGTGATCGGCTATCTGGGCAAGCTGTCGATGGCCGACGTGTTTCTGATCGCGTTCTACGTTGTGATCGTGAAGGGCGTGGGCGTCGGCTATGTCGAGATCGCCTGGGGGCTCTATTTCTTCACCGCGCTGGTGCTGATCTCGCTCGGCCTCGCCTGGGCCAGCGAGCGGATGGGGAAGGGTTAGTCGAGGGCGCAGCCCGGCCCCGCTGGACCCTGCGGATTTTCCGGGCCGGGGTTGGAAGGAAAGCATGGGCTTCAGGAAGGCCCGGCGAATCTCTGCCGGCCAGACCCGGGCGTTGCGCACGGGCACCGCGAAACGCAGCGCTACATACGCTCCTCTTGTTTTCACTGTTGATTGTAAAATATTGAATGCAAAGAGACCCCTGCGAAACTCCGGCGCGACGGGGCATCCCCGGCGAGACGCGTTTTCTGCCAATGTGTATCGCGCGCGTGTAAAGTAATTAGAAAATAATTCCCCAATCAATATTTAACAATCAACAGTGAAAATAATAACAACATGATCGGCGCCGCATTTCGCGGCGCCCAGGCGCAACGCCCGGGTCTGGCCGGCAGGGACTTGCAGAGGTCTCCTCCAAATATTTCGCTTGCCGGCGATCGCTTTGCCTGCGAAACCCCGGGCATTCAGGGGAATCGCCTGCGGCCGCGCTGCAGGGTGCGCATTCATCGCGCACCATGGCGCCTCGCGCCGGACCGCATGCAACGGCGCGCCATGAATGCGCGCCCTACGGCTGATGCGGCCCGGTCCCTGTCCTATCGCCCGGGCGCCGCGACCGGATCGGGCCCGAGGCGCTTCCTGCAGGGCTCACCCGGATATTTCGGCCAGATCGCTAGTGACTCATCCGCCGCTTCACATCCTGCGAGACGTCCTGCAGCCCGCGCCCCAGCGACTGCACGTCGCGCCCGACCCCCTGCACCGTGGCGCAGGCCGAAAGAAGTATCAGCGTCGCCACCAGTGCGGCCGCCATCCCATGCCTGAAGGTCATCGCGTACTCCCCAGCTACGCAGGTCCTTTCCGGACCGCTCCTGTCTACCGTCCCCGCCCGTCCGGGGCAAGCGATGGCGCGGCTTGCCCTTTGGCGCCAGTTGGGGCAGAGGCTGCGCCATGGCGCGCAATGCCAGCCAGTTTGTCTGTTCCGAATGCGGCGCGGTTCACAAGAAGTGGTCCGGCCGCTGTGATGCCTGCGGCGCGTGGAACACCATCTCCGAAGAGGTCGCGCTGTCCTCCGGCCCTGCAGGCCGCGGGCTGGGGCGCAAGCGCGGCAAGGGCATTGAATTGAGCGCGCTGTCCGCGACCGAGACCCCGCTGCCGCGGGCGCAGTCGGGCATCGGCGAGTTCGACCGGGTGCTGGGCGGCGGGCTGGTGCCGGGCTCGGCCATCCTCGTCGGCGGCGATCCGGGCATCGGCAAGTCGACGCTGCTGCTGCAGGCCGCGGCCGCCTTTGCCGGGCAGGGAGTTTCGGCAATCTATGTCTCGGGCGAGGAGGCGGCGGCGCAGGTGCGCATGCGCGCCCAGCGCCTCGGACTGGGCGAGGCGCCGGTGCGGCTGGCCGCCGAGACCGGCCTGCGCGACATCCTGACCACGCTCGACCGCGAGCGGCCCGGGCTGGTGGTCATCGACTCCATCCAGACCATGTGGCTCGACAATGTCGAAAGCGCGCCGGGATCGGTGGCGCAGGTGCGCGCCGCCGCCCACGAGCTGGTCGGCTTCGCCAAGCGCCGCGGCGTGTCGGTGGTGCTGGTCGGCCATGTCACCAAGGAGGGCCAGATCGCCGGCCCCCGCGTGATCGAGCACATGGTCGACACCGTGCTCTATTTCGAGGGCGAGCGCGGGCACCAGTTCCGCATCCTGCGCAGCGTCAAGAACCGCTTCGGCCCGGCCGACGAGATCGGCGTTTTCGAGATGACCGGCGCGGGGCTCGGCGAGGTGGTCAACCCCTCTGCCCTGTTCCTCGCCGAGCGCGAACAGCCCGCCTCCGGCTCGGTGGTCTTTGCCGGCATCGAGGGCACGCGGCCGGTGCTGGTGGAAATCCAGGCGCTGGTCGCTCCCAGCAGCCTCGCCACCCCGCGCCGGGCGGTGGTGGGCTGGGATGGCGGGCGTCTGGCCATGATCCTTGCAGTGCTGGAGGCGCGCTGCGGGATGGGCTTCTCGGGCCACGAGGTCTATCTCAACATCGCCGGCGGCCTGCGCATATCCGAGCCTGCCGCCGATCTTGCCGTCGCCGCCGCGATCCTGTCGGCGCGCCACGACATCGCCCTGCCGACCGAGACGGTGGTGTTCGGCGAGATCTCGCTTTCCGGCGCGCTGCGCCCCGTCACCCAGGCCGATGCACGGATCAAGGAAGCGCGCAAACTGGGTTTTTCCCGAATCATTGCACCTTCACAGGTGAAGATGACGGCGGATTCTGGCATGTGTATCGAGCGATTCGGCGACCTGACCGGATTTGTCACCACGCTCTTCGCTCCGGTCGGCTGAGTAAGGGAACGGGCATGGAACAGTATATCGTCGATGCGGTCGCCGGCGCGATCGTGCTGATCTCGGCCATTCTGGCCTATTCGCGCGGTCTGGTGCGCGAGGTGCTGGCGATCGTCGGCTGGGTGGGCGCGGCGGTCGCCGCCTTCTACTTCGCACCCCGCGCCGTGCCGCTGATCATGGAAATTCCCTATGTGAAGGACGTGATCGCCAGCTCGTGCCAGCTGCAGATGTTCGCCGCCTTCGCCGCCATCTTCGCGGTGGCGCTGATCGTGATGTCGATCTTCACCCCGCTCTTCGCCGCGGCGGTACAGGAAAGCGCGCTGGGCGCGATCGACCGCGGGGCGGGCTTCCTGTTCGGCGCCGCGCGCGGCGCGCTGCTGATCATCGTGGCGCTGATCGTCTATCAGACCATGGGGCTGCAGGTGCCCGAGGTCGACAAGTCCCGCACCGTGGCGATCCTCGCCGATGTCCGCGAGAAGGTGCAGGAGCAGATACCCACCACCATGCCCAGATGGGTCGAGGCGCGCTACAACCAGTTCATGGGCGACTGCCCGGGCACGCGGCCGAAGACCGCCATCCCCGACGCCAGGACCCCGCCGGCCGAAGAGACGCCGCCCGCCGATGCGCCTGCCGACAATGCTCCGGCCACGAACGGCTGAGCCCGACATGAAACCGACCGCCGCCCCCTCGCCGGACACCGACAAGCTGCATGAGGAATGCGGGGTGTTCGGCATTGTTGGCGTGGACGATGCCGCCAGCTTCACCGCGCTGGGGCTGCACGCGCTGCAGCATCGCGGGCAGGAGGCGGGCGGCATCTGTTCGTGGTCCGAGGAGAGCGGCTTCAACCTCGTGCGCCGGCTCGGCTATGTGCGCGACAACTTTACCTCGCCGCAGGTCATCGCCTCGCTGCCCGGAAGGCTGGCCATCGGCCATGTGCGCTACTCCACCACCGGCGCCAAGGGTCAGACCGCGATCCGCGACGTGCAGCCGCTCTTTGCCGAATTCGCCATGGGCGGCTGCGCCATCGCCCATAACGGCAATCTGACCAATGCCGATGCGC
>RFIR01000060.1 GCA_003695135.1 Alphaproteobacteria bacterium
ATTTTCTAGAGACCCCTGCAAAACTCAACCAGCTAGACCCGAGGGTTCCGCGCGGGCGCCACGAAATTGTGGCGCCACGTGCGCTCTTCTTGTTTTCACTGTTGATTGATAAATATTGATTGCAAAGTTATTTTCTAATTATTTTACGTGCGCGCAGTTATGATTGATTTGAAAACTGGCACATTCAGGATGCCTGTCTACATCCGGGTTTTACAGGACTCTCTGTCAGAGATCCCTGCGAAATTCTGCTGGCCAGACCCGAGCACAACGACCGGGTCTGGCGGGAAGAGCTTCGCCCGGGTCTCTGGCAGCAACTCACCGCCCCACCGCCGCCGGGCGGACCCTTCGCAATCCCGGACCGGTCATTCGACGATCCCGGCCGTTTCCAGCACCGCGTGGCACAGCACGTTGGTCCCGGCCTCGGCCCATTCCTTGCTGATCTCCTCGTCCTCGTTGTGGCTCAGCCCGTCGACGCAGGGGCACATCACCATCGCGGTGGGTGCGACCCGGTTGACCCAGCAGGCGTCGTGCCCGGCGCCGGAGACGATGTCCATGTGCGAATAGCCCAGCCGCTCGGCGGCACGGCGCACGGTCGCCACGCAATTCTCGTCGAAGGCGGGCGGGTCGAAATGGCCGACATCCTCCCATTCGAAGGAACAGCCCAGCGCCTCGCACAGCCCCGGCGCCTTTTCCAGGAGCTCGTCGACCATGCCGGTGAGGATGTCGAGGATGTGACTGCGGAAGTCGATGGTGAAGACCGCCTTTTCGGGGATGATGTTTCGGCTGTTGGGATAGATGTCGATATGGCCGATGGCGCCGACCGCATTGGGCTGGTGCTTCATGGCGATCTCGTGCACCAGCTCGGTGATCTGGGCCAGCCCGCGCCCGGCATTGCGCCGCATGTACATCGGGGTGGAGCCGGTATGCTGGCCCTTGCCGGTCACCGTGCACTGGATCCAGCGCAGCCCCTGGCCATGGGTGACGACGCCGATATCCTTGCCCTCGGCCTCCAGGATCGGGCCCTGTTCGATATGCAGCTCGAAGAAGGCGTGCATCTTGCGCGCGCCGACCTCCTCCTCGCCCTTCCAGCCGATGCGCTCCAGCTCATCGATGAAGCGCTTTCCCTCGGCATCGGTGCGGTTGTAGGCGTAGTCCTGATCGATCACCCCGGCGAAGACGCCCGAGGCGAGCATGGCCGGCGAGAACCGCGTGCCTTCCTCGTTGGTCCAGTTGGTCACCACGATGGGGTGTTTCGTCCTGATGCCGAGATCGTTGAGCGTGCGCACGATTTCCAGCGCGCCCAGCACGCCCAGCACCCCGTCATAGCGCCCACCGGTGGGCTGGGTGTCGAGATGGCTTCCGACATAGACCGGCAGCGCATCCGGATCGGCACCCTCGCGGCGGGCGAACATGGTGCCCATCTGATCGACGCCCAGGCTCAACCCGGCCTCCTCGCACCAGCGCTTGAACAGCGCCCGGCCCTCGGCATCGGCATCGGTGAGCGTCTGGCGGTTGTTGCCGCCGCGCACGCCCGGGCCGATCTTCGCCATTTCGTGGATGGAGTCCCACAGCCGGTCGGCGTTGATTCGCAGGTTCGAATTGAGCTGGTTCATGCCATGGTCCTTCCCTTGAGTTCGACCTCGATGAACGACATCGCCGTGTCACCGGCATTGATGACATTGTGTTCCACCCCCGCCTCGCGGGCATAGGCCTGGCCCGGCTCGAAGCTCACATCCCGTTCCGCGCCGCCGGGCTCCTCGATCCGCATCTGCAGCGGCGTGACCGGCGCGACGACATAGTCCATCTCGTGGACATGCCATCCCGTCTCGGCCCCGGGCGGGAAGTCCCAGCGGGTAACGCGGACGCGGTCGGTCTCGACAAGAATGGTCGGGGTGGCGGCGGGTCGGGTCATTCTAGCCCCCTCAGAACATCGCCGAGGATGCCGAACAGCTCGTCGATCTGGGCCTTGTCGATGATCAGCGGCGGCGACAGGGCGATGATGTCGCCGGTGGTGCGGATCATCAGCCCCTTTTCATAGGCGTCGATGAAGGCGGTGAAGGCACGCTTGGTCGGCGCGCCCTTGATGGGTTCGAGCTCGATGGCGCCGATCAGACCCTGATTGCGGATGTCGATGACATGGGGCAGGCCCTTCAGCGCATGCAGCGCATCCTCCCAGTAGGGCGCAAGCTCGGCCGCGCGCGTCAGCAGCCCCTCCTCGGCATAGGTCTCCAGCGTGGCGATGCCGGCGGCAGCGGCGATGGGATTGCCCGAATAGGTATAGCCGTGGAAGAGCTCGATCATGTGCTCGGGGCCGGTCATGAACGCGTCATGCACCGCGTCCGTCGTCATCACCGCGCCCATCGGGATCACGCCCGAGGTCAGCCCCTTGGCGCAGGTGATCAGATCCGGCTCCACGCCGTAGAACTGGCTGGCGAAGGGGGCGCCGAGCCGGCCGAAGCCGGTGATCACCTCGTCGAAGATCAGCAGGATGCCGTGTCTGGTGCAGATCTCGCGCAGGCGCTGCAGATAGCCCTTGGGCGGCAGCAGCACGCCGGTGGAACCGGCCATCGGCTCCACGATCACCGCGGCGATGGTGTCAGCCCCGTGCAGCGCCACGATGCGTTCGAGCTCGTCGGCGAGGTGCGCGCCGTGTTCGGGCTGGCCGCGGGTGAAGGCGTTGAGCTCGGGCAGATGGGTGTGCGGCAGATGGTCGACCCCGGGCAGCAGATGGCCGAAGACGCGGCGGTTGGCGACGATGCCGCCCACCGAGATGCCGCCGAAATTGACCCCGTGATAGCCGCGTTCCCGCCCGATCAGCCGGGTGCGCGATCCCTCGCCGCGCATCCGGTGGTAGGCAATGGCGATCTTCAGCGCGGTTTCCACCGATTCCGAGCCGGAATTGGTGAAGAAGACATGGGACATGTTGTCGGGTGCGATGTCGATCAGCCGGTTGGCGAGCTCGAAGGCCAGCGGGTGTCCCATCTGGAAGGCGGGCGCGTAATCGAGCGTGGCGGCCTGTTCCTGAATGGCCCGGGTGATCCTCGGCCGGCAATGGCCGGCATTGCAGCACCACAGCCCGGCAGTGCCGTCGAGCACCTGGCGCCCGTCGGCCGAGGTGTAATACATGCCCGAGGCGGCCACGAGCATTCGCGGGGCCTTCTTGAACTGGCGGTTGGCCGTGAACGGCATCCAGAAGGCGCGAAGGTCATTGGGGCTGGAGGTTCTGCGGTCGGCCATGGCTGTCTCCCGTTTGCCGGGCCGGGCCGGTCCGTTCCGGCCGGTCCCGCCCCGCGCGCAGGGCGATGCTATCACCGGGCCTTGCATGGTCAAGGCATTCTTGACCATATGGTCAAAGACGGGGATGCTGGCGGGTGGCGAGGACCGATCGGAGAGGCGGCGCATGGGCGAAACGGGCAGCGCCGCGGAGGGACGCGGCAGGACGCGCATCCAGCGGCTGAACCAGGCACGGCTGCTCGACGCGGCGCTGAAGGTGTTCTCGCAGGAAGGCTTTCGCGCCGCCACGCTCGACCAGATCGCCGCCGAGGCGGGCATGTCCAAGCCCAATCTGCTCTATTACTTCGCCTCCAAGGAGGAGATCTATCGCGCGGTGCTCGACCGCACGCTCGATCTGTGGCTGGAGCCGCTGCGCGGGCTCGACCCCCAAGGCGATCCGGTCGAGGAAATCCGCGCCTATATCCGGCGCAAGCTGGAGATGTCGCGCGACAACCCGCAGGAATCGCGGCTCTATGCCAACGAGATCCTGCGCGGCGGCGCGGTGATCATGGCCGAGATGACCGGACCGCTGCGCGCGCTTGTCATGCAGAAGGCGGCGGTGATCCGCCGCTGGATCGCGGCCGGGCGGCTGGCGCCGCACGACCCGGTGCATCTCATCTTCGCGATCTGGGCCACCACCCAGCATTATGCCGATTTCGACGCCCAGATCCGCGCCGTGCTGGGCGAGGATGCCGGCGACCCGATCGAGGGGGCCGAGCGGTTTCTTCAGCAGTTGTTCATCGAAGGCCTCAGGCCGCGCTAGGACAGGGCGCGCCCGGCCCGGTACCCCCTATCCCAGGATCAGCCCGCCGGCGATGGACCACATCGCCGCCGCGATGATGGTGTCGAGCACCCGCCAGGCGCCGGGGCGGCGCATCAGCGGACCCAGCGCGCGCGCGCCGTAGCCGAGCGCGAAGAAGAAGGTGAACGA
>RFIR01000400.1 GCA_003695135.1 Alphaproteobacteria bacterium
GAAGGCGAGCGCCCTGGCCGCCATCCCCTCCCGTGCTGCCAGCTCGTTCATGAATTCCGGTGCCTCGCGCCAGTCGAGCGCCGCATGATGGCGAACCGCCCGCAGGGGCGCACTCCAGCCTCTCGCGCGCGCCGCATGCGACCTTCCAGAACGACCACAGACGCCCGCCGCGGATTATCCGCAACGGGCGTCCTGCCCCGATGGCTGGTGCCGAGCGCAGGTTCAGTTGGTCTGGGCGACCAGACGGTTCAGCGTCGGGCGGTTCATGAAGCCGGTCACCGCGATGCCGTTCCAGCGCTGGAAGGCGCGGATCGCGCTGCGGGTCTGGTAGTCGAACACGCCGTCCGCGGGTCCGGCGTCGAGCCCGAGCGAACGCAGCCGCCTTTCGACCGCAACGCGGCTGGCCGGGCTCAGCCCCAGCGCCCTTTCGCGTGCGGCGGCGCGACGGCGCTGGGCTTCCAGCTTCGCCGCCTCCTGCAGATCCTCGATGCGCGCGCGGGCGGCGGGGGCGAACAGCCCGCGATTGTAGGTGGACAGATACTTGCGATAGGCCGCCACCGTATCGGCCCTGACCGCTGCCTGCCAGGCCGCCCGCTCGGCCTGCCTGGCCTGACGCAGGCGTTCCTCCTGGATGCTGGCGAGCCTGCTGCGCGCCTGCTTGGCAAACTGCCCGTCGGGATAGCGGCGCAGATAGGCGCGCAGATCCTCGGGCTTGCCCGAGGCGCCGGTCGCCTGCCAGTAGGCGCGGTCCTGCCGCTGGAACTCGCGGCGGCGCTGTTCGGCCTCGCGGCGGATACGGGCGCGTTCCCTCTTGGCCTGCGACTTGAGGAGCTCGAACTGCTTCGGGCCGAGATAGCCGGTGACGCGCTGGCCGTTCGCCTCCTGCCAGCGCGCGATCGCGTTGCGGGTGCGCGGGCCGATGATGCCGTCCACACCGTCGGGATCGAAGCCCAGCACGGTCAGATCGATCTGGATGCGCAGGCGCTGGCCCTCGGTCAGCTTCATCTCGATCTCGCGCTGGCGGTCGGCATCGAGCGCGGCCCGCGCCGGGCCGAAGACGAGCTTTTCAGGCACATCGCCCCTGACGGTGATGCGCCCGCCGTATTCGGCCACCGCCTTTTTCGCCGTCACGCCCGGCGCCAGCAGGGTGCGGGCCAGCCGCCCGGCAAACCGCTTGGCCGGCGCCTCGAGATAGAACACGCCCTTGGGCACGCTGACCGGGCCGATGCCGTCCTTCAGCGGCGGGGCGGGATCGAAGCCCTTCTCGCCGCGCTCGACGGCAACCACGGCGCCACGCCGGGCCTGGCGGGCGATGGTCATGAGCAGATCCAGCTCCACGCCGCGCTCAGCGGCGGTGATCAGCGTGGGATTGCGCAGATTGCTGGCCGTCAGCCATGTCGAGCGGGCCGAGGTCAGCGGATTGCCGGCATAGTAGATGACGATCTTGCGCGCATCGCCTGCGGCCTCGGCAAACGCCTCCAGCGTGTCCTTCATCTCGCGCGCATCGAGATTGCGCCCCGAATAGACCTCGTATCCGGCCGCGTTCAGCGTCTTCACCAGCCTTTCGGCGCCTTCCTGCACCGTCGCCGGCAGGTTCTTCGCATCGTCATAGCGCGTGTTGGCGATCACCAGCGCCACATCGGCGGCCAGCGCCGGCATCGCGGTCAGCATCGCGGCCAGAACGGCCGCCGCTGCCCTTTGCAGAATTCGTCTCATTATCCCTCGCCTCTCCCGTCAGGAAATCGGTCACGCTCCCCGATACGGGCGACGGCGGATTTTCCGTCGCCCGCCCGCCCGCCGGCTCAACCGTATTCGCGGCGGTCGTCGATCACCTTGCCGTCATTGGGCAGGCTGCCCGGGGCCACCAGCTCGACCCGCCCGCGCAGCTTGAGCACCGCCTGCACCGCCCCGGCCAGCGCTTCGGCGTGGGCCTCGCTGCGATCGGCGGTCTCGAACTGCACCGTCATCGCATCCATTTCCCCTTCGCGCGTCACAATGACCCGGGCACGGCTGACCGAGGGGTCGCGCGCGACAAGCTCGGCCACCTGTTCGGGGCGCACGAACATGCCCTTGATCTTGGCGGTCTGATCGGCCCGGCCCATCCAGCCGCGGATGCGCATGTTGGTGCGTCCGCAGGGGCTCTCACCCGGAATGACGGCGGAAAGATCGCCGGTGGCAAAGCGGATCAGCGGGTAGTCGGGATTGAGCGTGGTCACCACCACCTCGCCCACCTCGCCCGCGGGGACCGGGTCGCCGGTTCCGGGGCGCAGGATCTCGACCACCACGCCCTCATCGACCACCATGCCCTGGTTCGGCCCGTCCGGGCCCATGGTCTCATAGGCGATGTTGCCCAGATCGGCGGTGCCATAGGCCTGCAGGCAGGTAATGCCGCGTTCGGCATATTCCGCCCGGAGGCTGGGAAACAGAGCGCCGCCGCCGACCACCGCCTTTGTTATGGCAAGGCTCAGACCCATTGCGTCGGCGCGGTCGAGAATGACCTTCAGATAGTCCGGCGTGCCGGCATAGGCGGTCACGCCCAGATCCTGGGCCGCGCGCGCCTGCAACTCGGTCTGGCCGGTTCCGGCCGGCAGCACGCTGGCCCCGACCGCGGCGGCGGCATTGTCGAACATGATGCCGGCCGGGGTGAGGTGGTAGGAAAAGCAGTTCTGCACCACGTCGCCGGGGCCGATGCCGGCGGCGTGCAGGAAGCGGCCCATGCGCCACCAGTCCCGCGCGGTGCTGCCGGGCTCGTAGATCGGGCCGGGCGACATGAACAGATACTGGAATGTCTCCGGCGCCCGCGCAGTCAGGCCGCCGAAGGGCGGGCGTTCGGCCTGCAGCGCGGCGAGGTCGGACTTGCGCAGCACCGGCAGGGCGGGCAGCGCCCCGGGCCCGGTGATCGCGCGCGGATCCACCCCGGCCAGGCGTCCGGCCCAGCCGGGCAGGGCCTGCGCCCGCGCGATCTGGGCCGGCAGCGCCTCGGCCAGATCTGCTGCCCGCTCATCGGCGCTGCGGGTTTCCAGCGCGTCGTAGAATTCAGCCATCCCGCCTTCCTTTCCGCCTCGGCATCATGTTGCGCTGCAGCAATCCGGGCCGATCATGCTGCAGCGCGACATAAAGGTCCATTGCATCTCGCGCGCGCAAGCGCCAGTCTGCCCGCATCGCAGACAGGGCTGGCCGAAACCCGAACCCGGAGGGCGCATCCATGGGCAAGCCGATCGACAAGATCCTCACCTTCCACCCC